>JAHJOQ010000093.1 GCA_018820315.1 Candidatus Zixiibacteriota bacterium
CAAGAGAATCCCCAGAGAGCCAAGGAAATTGAAGCTCCACTCGAGTATCTGTGTCAGCAATCCAAACTCGTGCAAATCGTCTGACCTCCTGTTGCCAATGTAAAAGGGTAGCCAGTCTCCGCTCTGGAAACGCGGTCCCCTCATGTATGCCGCACTCAACCCCTGTTTCTTACCATGCTCTGCGTCGAAGCATTCTTGATCTGGTTGAATGGTATGCAACGCGAGGTGCAATGTCAATGCTAATCCAGCTCCGTAGGTCAGGATCCCTGCGATCCTGACTATTCCATTACTCAGCGCAACGAAGAAATAGGCAGGATCACTCCGTCACGCTGCGCGTGACTTCGGATCGCTGCCCTACGAGTCGGAGCAGACCGGGAGGTCTGCCACCCACAGAATGGTCCCACCCGGAGGGCGGGGCACCCATCAAACAAAAGCGGCCGACTTTGGAAGTCTGCCGCTTAAGGATTCGATTAATGCTCTGAATGAGTCGGTGTTGGATTCACCTAACTAATTCAGCACGTCGTTCGACGCGCACACGATCACACCGGTGCCGTCGACCGTCCATGTGTCGGGAGTTGGATCGTCATCGATACCGGGATCGGCAGCGTTTGCTGTCGCAAGGAAATTTGTGCCATTGACTACGATGGTGTAGCTATACCATGCACTCCCCATTACCTCAACACCGAGCGCTGCAATGTCATTCGTGTACGTGCCGTGCTCCTGATAGTAACTGCGCTCCATCGTGTAAATCTGTTTCAGCAGACCCTTCGCTTCGGCCTGCTTGACTTTGGCCGATGTCGACATGAATCTCGGGATAGCGATTGCAGCGAGGATGCCGATGATGACGACGACTATCATGAGTTCGATGAGAGTGAAGCCTTTGGACTTTCTCAACATGACTCGTCTCCTTTCGAAAACGGTGAGTATTGCAAAAATGTCAGTACTTACTCAGCAGTTGGACGACCTACAACGTTGCAAGTGGAATGCCGAATACGATGTCAATTATCAATAGTAAAATGCGCAATGACTTAGAAGCGATCGACTGATTGATGCTGAGAATCGCTATGTGTGTTTGCGGTGACTGTTTGTGCATCGGATTGCAGGTGTTCGAAAACGACAGCTTAGATTGTTCAGGGATTGAACATAGTCTTCTGCTGTCGAAAGTGCGTCCGAGATGCTGACCGAGAGGTGCATCGTATACCGCGATCAGAGATCGCGGCCACACATTCTCGTCAGGAAAGGATTCCTGACGGCGTTGTACAGATCGCGGCAAGGCATTCCGTCAGGAAGGGATTCCTGATGGCGCTGTATAGAACGGGCAGTACGGAATAGTCAGGATCACAGGGATCCTGACCTACGCAGGTGGGAGTTGAACTGTCTTAAATAGCTTACGGCAGAGGCTATCAGCAGGATGACTGCGATTGCGAGTATCGGTGTCTTGAGAACAGAGAAATCAATGATATAAATTGCGATCGCGAGTCCCCATGACAAAGCTGCGAATTTGCCGATCATGTTCGAGGGCAATATGAAAGCTGTCTTGCGAATTGCCATCAGTGAAAACAATAGCACCGAGATATCCCGCGCGACGATCAACAGAACTCCCCAGAGTGGGAAGTCTGCATACAGATAGAGCGTCGCAACAAGAATGCCGGTGCATATTTTGTCAGCGAGCGGATCGAGGATTCTGCCAAGATCTGATGCCATGTTGAATCTGCGAGCGATGACGCCGTCGAGGATGTCTGACAATATTCCGACAAGCACCAGAATCAACGCCCAGATGCGGAGTTCGGGCCGCTGAGTGGAGATCAAGTATGCGGGAATGAATATCAACACAATCCGCGATAGTGACATCAGATTGGGAAGAAGTGTCAGATCTTTTGCGCGCACTTGCATGGCGAGATATTAGTCTTTTTCAGTCGCAGAGTCAAACCAATTCAGATGCGCAGAGGCACAGCCTCTGCTCGCACATGTTATGACTGCCGAGATCGCCACGTCGCTTCGCTCCTCGCGATGATATTATGAGCGCGCGCCTCCCAGGTATAAGCTATCTTAGATTATGCCTTGGAAAAACAGCAAATGAAGGAGGCGCACAGGATGAATATAGCATTTGACAGTCACAAACGCTACACACTTTGCTCGGTGGCGGATGATCGGGGTCTGGTGCTTGAAGAGGAGCGGATTGAACATGTTCGAGGGGCAATCGTTTCATATCTGTCTCGGTTTCCATCGGGAGAGTCTGTAGCGGTGGAGACAATCGGGAACTGGTACTGGATAGTTGATGAAATCGAAGCTGCCGGATTGAAGCCATTGTTGGTGCATGCGCGAAAGGCGAAATTGATGATGGGCTGCATTAACAAGACAGATCAGCTGGATGTACGCGGTTTGAACCGGTTGCAGCAGACGGGTGCATTGCCGACGGTGTGGATACCATCAGGCGAGCTTCGAGACTGGCGCGATTTGCCCCGGACTCGTATGTATTTTGGAGCGATTCGCACGAGATTGAAGAATCGTCTACATGCCAGTCTGGCCAAATACGCTCAAACAGTGCAGGGCGTGAGCGATATATTTGGTCCACGGTCACGGGAAGCATTGCTTGTCCACCTGGACTACTTGCCTGAACAGACGAGGTTCACAACTCTGGAGCAGTTGGCGTACATTGACCGGTTAACCGAGAGTATCAAAGGTATCGATGCACGGATGGATGACATCTTCACGGAGACGCAGGATGTCAGTTTGGTGCGGACTGCGCCAGGGATCGGTTTCGTACTGGGGATCGTGATTGCTCTGGAAGTTGGTGATGTTACACGGTTCGCTTCCCCTGGGCGACTTGCATCATATTCCGGAACAGTCCCGCGAGTTCGCGCCTCTGGTGGTCGAATAAGCTATGGACGACTGCGTCCGGATGTCAATAGATATCTGAAATGGGCATATTCGGAGGCAGCCAATTCGATCTGTATAAACCGACATCTATGGCCTGATCGACATGTCGCTCAACTGTATACGCGACTGAGGGAGAAGAAAGGGCACGGGACAGCAATCGGAGCAGTGGCCAGACACCTGGCCGAGGCAACTTACTGGATGTTAAAGAAGAAAGAACCGTATAGGGATCCAAATGTGAAGCATGCTGCGTCAACGAGGGTATAAGCGCGTATACGTCATGAGTCCACCGAGACTCGAGCAATGATTGCGACATACCCTCGGAATAAAACCATGCCGCTATGACGGCGAAGAGATGACTCCGGCGTCCATGCCGAACAGAGGACAAATACGTCGAATAATAGCCCTTGACAACGCGCTCTCAGAGATGACGAGTTCCAAGTTGCGCTGCCGGGAGCCCGTTTCGTTCTCGTACTTCTTCACAGTTCTGTCAGGAAAGGATTCCCGACGGTGCGAGAGTGATGAACTGAAATTGCCACGCTCCGCTCGCAAGGCGGGTTTGAAAAGATGCGTCTCTCAGGAAACGGGCAAAACGATCAGTTGCAGGGGGGAGGCCCGCCAGTGAAGATGTACGCTATGATATACACCACATCGTCAATGTCGACGAAACCGCTGCAGTCTGTATCAGCTACGATAACCTCTGGCACTGGCTCCGGTCCACCAGTGAAGATGTACGCGATTGTGTAGACTACGTCATCGATGTCAATGAAACCGGACCCGTTGGCATCACCCGGCACCCACGGAGATGCGCACTTTAATTCGATCCATGCGGTGCCTTGACCGACATGGCC
>JAHJOQ010000094.1 GCA_018820315.1 Candidatus Zixiibacteriota bacterium
AATATCCAGCTCTGCGCTGGCCCACGTTGATAGGCAGTTGCCAATAAACTCAGTTGAATCTATTATTAATTGAGAATTGTCAGAGCAATGAATCGCACCACCATTCCATCTGTTATGGTCGAATAAGCAGGAAGATATCTGCAATGATGAAGACTTGCAGTAGATACCGCCACCTGCACCTACATTGTCTGCATCATTATCCAAGAACTGACAATTGATCAGAATCAAACCTGATGAGTCACAGTAGATACCTGCGCCATCCCAAGCGTAATTATCGTAGAAAATACAATTTGTAATTTTGGGTGATGCCGAATGAGCGTAGACTCCTCCGCCGCCGGGCCAGACAGTACCCTGACCCCGCGTAATGGTGAATCCACTCAATTCGGAAGTTGAATCCTCGTTCGATAGGAACACGAAGCCTCGGCTGCTACTTTCGCAGTCTATAATCGTTGCCTCCGGCCCATTCTCCGATGTTACGAGAATCGACTTGCCATTAAAGCTGATGTTCACATTGCCTGTACCGATGTACGTGCCATCGGCGACGAGGACGGTGTCGCCATCCACGGCTGCATCAATGCCAGCCTGAATCGTCGGCTGTTCAGATGGTACGTGGATCACAGTACCGTAACTCAACTGTGATCCCGCGAACAACCACAATACTAGTATTGCCCTTTTCATCGCTTCCTCCCGTACGGATACAGATACATAGAATCTCGATTGTCAGCATTGCGTTACATAGACTTCAGGATACCCTATTAATATAGCTGGTAGACTCCCCTGTGCAAGAGAAATCACGAATACAGAAGCGGGAGCCGCTCTCACGACTCCCGCTCTTCTATTCTATTCGCATTCGATGCGAAGTTGTGTGCAGATCGAATCTACGTGCCGCAGTCGAAAACGCCGTTGTCATCGGGATCGCATGGATCGGGACCAGTTGCGAAGATGTATGTTATCAAATAAACGACGTCGTCGATATCGACCCCGCCTGAGCAATCCGCGTCGCCGGCTTCCACAGGATCGGGAGGAGGACCACCCGCAAAGATGTACGCGATAGTGTAAACGACATCATCAATGTCAACAGCTTCCGTTCCGTCGGTATCTCCGCAGATATAGAGCACCGGCGGCGGGTCATCCACTACCATCGTAATCCACTGCGTGTCTCTCGCTCCCTGCTGGTCATCAACAAAGAGCTGGAACGTCGCCGTGGATTTGTAGGTGGGGGTGCCGGAAATAATACCATTCGAGTTGAGAGTCAACCCATACGGCAACTGACCCATATTTTTCTGGAACGTGTATGGCGGTGTCCCACCGATAGCCCAGAATTGATACGTATATGGAATCATGTAGTACGGCGGGATCATGTCTTCACAACACTGCAGATAGAGCTTGGACTCATCGCATGCATCCCCGATTCCATCACCATCTTCATCATACTGATAGTGGTTTTGCACATACTTGCAATTGTCGCAGTCATCTCCGACATCATCGCCGTCGGCGTCAGCTTGACTGACATTGTAAAGGTATGGGCAGTTATCACTCGCGTTGAGATACCCATCTCCATCCATGTCAGGATCGCAGAGATCGCCGATGCCATCATTGTCCAAATCTGCCTGCTCCCAATCATAGACATCCGGACAATTGTCCTCGGGGCAGTCATTGTCTGGATAACCGGGATCACCGAAACCGTCACCATCGGAGTCAACGCATGAGTACATGTGTTTCAGCTTTAGATTAATCCCGACAGTCTCGCTGCCGAGCCATTCATTCGACACTTCGAGGTATAGCGGTTCGACAGGAATCACTCCCGCCGCTTCTATGGATGATCTATAGGCTGACTCGCTTGCTGCCCCAACAAAAACATCGTACCCACCAGCAACATAAGTGGTAGGAACATAGTACATATTGTAGGTTGTGCCAGCATAGGAGTTCGCTGCAGAGCTAACGTCGGTGACAATAGAAACCTGATTCATCGGGTAATCGCCCGAGTTCTCAATACTTAGCAGCCGCCTGGCCGCGTCAGGGCAGTATGGTCACCAAGTTGTCGAGCCTTCCTCGACGAAAGCAGAGTGCGTGAAGCCGGAGGCCGCAATGTTGTAGCCAGACCTGCCGCACTTGGCTTCGGCCGAGGCATCAACCTCATGCACTGTAAATGGGTATCCGTTCGGAGGAACAGAGTAGCCTTGATATCCGTACGAATTGTATACTGCTGCTACGACTGTTGTGTGCTCCTCCGTGAGGCCGTAATAGCTGAATTCCAGATCCCACATGAGAGAATCGTTGTCATTCAGAGTGAAATTCTGCTGCAAAGGGAGGCCAACGAAAGCGTTGTGGATCCGGTCCCCATCGTTGTCATCCCATCGATCGCTGTCGGTCACGAAGACGCGGATGATGCCTGTGTACGTCGCCGCGCTATTCACGTCCGCCACCGGCTCCTGGACGGTTATCTCCGGATTCGGAGCCCTGTCGAGGCTGCTGGCTTCGATGCCGAAGACCGCGGAGCAGAAGAGAAGAGCGATCGCTGTGGCTGCAACACACATGATGCAGTAGTGTCGTCTCATGAGACGCTCCTTCCTGTAAAGATTATTTTGTGCTTGCTCAATATACAAATGACAAGAATCATTTTGAGTCAGTCCCGAGATGTTGTGCGGTCTGTCAAAATGAGATCAGTATAATCTCAAAATAACCCCAAACGCCCATCTGTCAAGTTAAAACCGCAACTGAGTAATCACTCGTATCTCTTTGAGAATCGGCAGCGTATGTCGAATAATGGGGCATCATAGCCCACGTATGAAGAGTAGGCCAAATGGGGGGAAATGTCCCACCGAGTCAATATTCCCCAGCTGGGCGACAGTATCGCAGGGCACATACCACGAGATGCGGCATCTGAAGCACGGCTGTCTGCCGCACCACAAGTTTGTGATTTCGTTCACATTCAATAAGATAGACTCAGATGCGAAGATGCTCTCACACAATTCAGCTATCTTCTTACGCGATATGCTATTTCCGGCACAGCAATTGCAATAATGCCCTACAGCATAGTATTCAGTTGTCGGTCAGTTATCGAAATGACCGACACAGCAATAAGTTTGGGAGGGACATATCACGGTTCGGAAGCACACTCCTTCTACAATGGGTCTGTATGAACTATGTGTGATTTGATTTTGGTATGTCCTTCCTTCTTTTCTTGAACTACGGCTGATCGTGAACAAGACCGCCGGAGGAGGTGGCCATGAACAGTGTCACTCGAATTGAGTCCAACGGCCTTTGCAGAACATGCAACAACGAGTCGATCTGCGTCTATCGCCTAAAGCGAGGATATGATGCGCTTTACTGTGACATGTTCGACGACTACGTGAAGCCCGGTAGTAACGGTAACGGACATCACGACAGTGATGCAGTAGTCGCAGCGGAACCAGCACAACTATCAGAACTCAAAGGACTGTGCGCTAATTGTGATCACAAAGACCGCTGCACTCTTCCGAAGCCGGAAGGCGGCGTCTGGCACTGCGAGGAATACTGTTAGTAAGGCGGATTACGCCTACCAACATCAAATAGGATGAATCAGCATGAATTCCCCAGAAGTTGAATCTGCGTTAAGCAGGACCAAAGATAGCCACGGAGGATTGATAGCGATTCTGGAAGAGGTCCAGGCGAAGTATGGATATCTTCCCGAGGAAATCTTGCGTGAGATTTCTCATGAGACCGGGCGATCGATGGTCGACATCTACGGAGTCGCGACATTTTATCGAGCATTCAGTCTCGAGCCGCGCGGCAAACATCTAATCTCAGCCTGCCTCGGCACGGCATGCCATGTCAGGGGCGGTCCGGCGATTGCGGAAGAAATCGAACGTCAGCTGAGAATCAAGGCGGGAGAGACCACTGCCGACAAGGAGTTCACATTTGAGACTGTGAATTGCCTCGGCGCCTGTGCCCTTGGCCCCGTAATCGTTGTTGATGGCCACTACTTCCCCAAGGCTAGGGTCTCCCAGGTCGCGGAGATTCTTCGAAAAGCCAGCGAGGGCATTGACACAATTGAGATTGAAACCGATCAGCGGGTCTTCCCGCTTGAGGTTAGCTGTGCTCGGTGCAACCACAGTCTAATGGACCCTAAATCCTCAATAGATGGCCACCCACCCATTCGAGTTACGGCATCGTTCGGAAACAAGCATGGCAAAATGATGCTTTCGAGCCTGTACGGTAGCTACCGCGTGGATTGCGAATACGAAATACCTCCAGGTACTTTGGTTCACGTTTTTTGTCCTCACTGTCATGCAGAGTTGATCGGTGGCGGTAAATGCCCCGAATGCGCAGCTCCAATGATTCCTATGATTGTTCGCACAGGCGGCGTCGTTCAGATTTGCAGCCGAAAGGGATGCAAAGGTCATATCCTGGATCTGGGCGGAGCATCAATTGACTGACCTGTAAGAAGCTTACGAGCAGGAGAGACAGCCCGATGGAAAAATTCACATCAGTTGTGGAGTTCAGCAGCTTTCGTCAACGTATTCTTAACGAAAGAGACACCGGCTACGATAAGCCTACGCTGGTCGTATGCGCCGGAACCGGCGGACAGGCGAGCGGCTCCAACGATGTCATTCGTGTCATCAAACGATATGTCCTCGAAAGAAGCCTGCAGTACAGGGTTCGGCTACGGATCACGGGATGCCAGGGCTTTTGCGAGATGGATCCGTTCATCGTCGTGGAGCCGGGCAGGCAGCTATATCCGAAACTCAAGATGGAGGACATCCCGAGAGTAATCGAAGCAGCCGTAGGTGGCTACACTATAGACGATTTGATTTACAAAGACTCTCGCGACAAGAAGTCTTACGAGTGCCAGAATGACATTCCATTTTTCGAGAAACAGACACGGACTATTCTCGGCAGTAATCAGCATCTCGATCCTATCAGGATATTCAACTACATCGAGATCAATGGTTATTCTGCGTTCGAGAAAGTCATTTCCAATCCGGATCCGGAATGGATAATCGAAGAAGTCAAGAAGTCACAGATCAGAGGCCGTGGTGGTGCTGGATTCCCCACCGGGAAGAAGTGGGAGCTTGCGAGAGCATCAAAGAGCCCTGATGGCCAGAAATACCTGGTATGCAATGCTGACGAGGGCGATCCCGGTGCTTATATGGATAGAAGTCTTCTGGAGGGAAACCCGCATTCGATCATTGAGGGTATGATAGTCGCCGGTATCGCAATCGGTGCTACGCAAGGCCTCATATATGTTCGAAGCGAGTATCCCCTCGCAGTCAAGCATACGTTGATAGCTTTGCGCCAGGCCCGTGACATCGGAATACTCGGTAAGAATATACTCGGCACCGGCATTGACTTCGATATTGACGTCGTCAGGGGCGCCGGTGCATTTGTCTGCGGCGAGGAAACAGCCTTGATCAAATCCGTGGAGGGTTTCATAGGCGAACCACGCCAGCGCCCCCCCTATCCGATTGAGAAGGGCATCAAAAACAGGCCGACCTGTATCAACAATGTCGAAACTCTGGCGAATATCCCGCACATTATCAATGAAGGTGGCGACAATTACGCGAAGATCGGCACGCCGGGAAATACCGGCACGAAGATTTTTTCACTGGTTGGTAAGATTCGAAACACCGGACTCGTGGAAGTGCCACTTGGCATGAAGATCAGTGACGTCGTCTATGACATTGGCGGCGGAGCTGCCGGTAATGCCAAAATCAAGGCCGTGCAAACGGGTGGACCGTCTGGCGGCTGCATTCCCGCCTCAATGTTCGACATGCCGATCGACTACGACAGTCTGGTTCAAGCCGGTTCGATCATGGGCTCCGGCGGCATGATCGTCATGGACGAAGACACATGCATGGTCGATGTAGCCAAGTACTTCATGAACTTCTTAAAAGATGAGTCGTGTGGCAAATGTTTTACCTGCCGCAAAGGAACTCAGCGCATGTATGAGATTCTTGAAGATATATCGAATGGCAAAGCAACACTCACAGACCTGGATCTTCTCGAAGAGCTCGCTCTTGCCATCAAGGATACAACCATGTGCGGACTCGGGCAATCCGCTCCGAATCCAGTCCTGAGCACTCTGAAGTATTTCCGCGAAGAATATAGAAGACACATAGAAGACAAGAAATGCGATGCTTTCGTCTGCAAGGAACTCGTCGGAGCGCCCTGCCAGGCCGCGTGCCCTGTCGGAACAGAGGCCTGGCGCTATGTCGCGCATATCGCTCGCGGTGAATATGCAGAGGCGTACGGAGTAATCAGAGAAGCCAATCCATTCCCGTCTGTCTGCTCCCGCGTGTGCGATCACAAATGTGAGTTGAGGTGTCGTTCGGGACAGAGCGGAGGAGATCCGGTGGCAATTCGTGCTCTGAAGCGATTTGTGACCGATCGAATCGACCCTTCGGAGTACAAACCGATCCGACATCCATGGCCAACCGGTGAGCCCCCAATGGTCGCCATTATTGGATCAGGCCCTGCCGGATTGACAGCGGCTCACATGTTGTCGCTACGTGGATGCAAAGTCACTGTCTTCGAGTCTGAATGCGAAACCGGTGGAATGCTCAACTGCGCAATCCCCTCGTACCGCCTTCCGCGAAATGTCATCAAGAAAGAGATCGAATGTCTGATCGACGAAAACATCACTGTCGAATGCAATACTGCGCTCGGCAAGGATATTTCAGTTGACGGGCTTCTCAATGACGGTTATAAATCAGTCCTGCTTGCGATGGGAGCACACAAGAGCAAACCGCTACGACTCGAAAACGAAGATGTGGAGGGTGTCTACCCCTCGATTGAATTTCTGAAGGCGTATAATCTCAAGGGTGAGCAACTCGCCAAGGGCCGCGTAGGCATTATCGGTGGAGGCAACTCTGCAATAGACGCCGCACGAATGGCGCTGCGCCAGAAGGATGTCGAAAGCGTGAGTATCCTCTATCGAAGAACACGTGACGAGATGCCTGCATTCGCCGAAGAAATCGAAGCTGCGGAACAGGAAGGGATCGATATTCAGACTCTCATCACACCGATAAAGGTCCTCATTACGAGCGGTCTCTTCTCCGGCCTGGAATGCGCGAGAAACGAACTCGGCGAAACAGATTCGAGTGGCCGCCGAAGACCGGTGATGATTGAAGGCACCGAATTCACCATCGAACTCGACACGCTGATTGTCGCAATAAGCGAGGACAGCGGAACAGATTGTATTATTCCTGCAAAGTCCAGTGGCATCGAGATCACCAATTGGAATACGGTTCAAGTTGACTCCAAGACACTTCAGACCAATCGGCCAGGAGTCTTTGCTGCAGGAGACGTGGTCTCCGGACCGAACACCGTCATCGATGCAATCGCAGGTGGCAAGAAGGCCGCCAACATGATTCTGCGATATCTGCAGGGCAAAGAGATGATTGAGCCTGCAGAATTGAATCTACCGACGGTTTATGTTGAGCCAGTCAGCATAGAGAAGATTGATGAGAGTCGGGTCGAGACGCCGCGTGCTTCAGTGGATTGGAGGAAACGAAACTTCGCTGAGGTAGAAGTCTCGCTCTCTGTCGAGGAGGCTACGCGTGAAGCATGCCGGTGCCTGAGATGCGACCTGGAATTTACCAAGAAGAAAGAAGAAAAGACGCATCACACTGAACTTGCAGCCGTCGGAGGTAAGTGAGGATGATCACGTTGAAGATAAATAATCTGCCGGTGACTGTTGAACAGGGTACAACTCTGCTGGAAGCAGCCAGGTTCCTGGGATTCCCGATACCCACGCTATGCCACATGGAAGGTCTCTCGCCCTATGGCGCGTGCAGGCTCTGTGTCGTAGAGATTGGAGAAGCTCCCAAATCTCGGCTCGTTTCCTCATGTACGTATCCGGCAGAAGAAGGACTGCTCGTCCGGACTGCATCAAAACGCGTAGTGAAAGCTCGCAGGATGATTATCGAGCTGCTGCTGGCATCATGCCCTCAGTCAAAAGTGATTCAGGACATCGCTTCGGAGCATGGCGTCCATCAGCAGCGATTTCGGCAGGAGCACGAAGACTGCATACTGTGCGGCCTCTGCGTACGGATGTGCAGTGAGCAGATGGTGGCGAAGGCCATCGGATTTAGAGGGCGCGGACAGAATCGCAGTATCGGGACTCCATTCGACGTCAAGTCGGAGGAGTGCAGATTGTGCGGGGGTTGCATATATGTCTGCCCAGCCTGTTCACTGAGGTGTACGTTCACCGAACCGGACAAGGCCGTCTGTGGGGGATGCGCGAATCTACAGCCCCCCTGCATCGAGAAGGACAAGTTTGATGACATGATGTGCTACATGGAACCTTGTGTGGCATGTGAGATAGATAAGAAAAAACTGATCTCGCTAACGGAGGATGAGAGATGACAGTTACGCTCTCCCGCATAAACGCAACAGCAGCAACTCTTACAAAGAATCGGACAGAAGGCTCTATTTGCCCGAATTCAGGCATGTGTGTCACATGCGTGGATGGCTGCATAGGAATGTGCGAAATCGGCAAATCCGCCTACAGAGGCCACGAAGTGATCTACCCGCAGCCATTCGGAGTGATCACAACTGCGTCCGAGAAGACGTATCCAGTCGATTATTCGCACTTCAACATCATGGGAACTGCTGTTGGAGCGAAAGGAATCGAGGCAGATAGCAACGTGGCGATTTTCCCGAATGTAAACCTCGAAGTTCGATTCGGTCGGGACAAGGGGCTGAAATTCCACTACCCGATCATTATTCCTGGCATCGGATCGACTGATATCGCCAAGAACAACTGGGAAGGTCTCGCAATCGGAACCGCACTTGCCGGGACAGGCCTCACCATCGGTGAGAACGTTGTCGGCATGGACACCGAAGCCGTTCTGAAGAACGGACGCGTGGTCGACACGGTCGATCTCAAGCGACGTGTCAAGCTGTTCAAGGATAATCAGAGGGATGGTTACGGCGCAATTATCGTGCAGGCAAACGTCGAAGACACTCGACTCGGCGTGCAGGAATACGCGATTGAGAAACTCGGCGTCGAAGCGGTCGAACTGAAATGGGGTCAGGGCGCGAAGAACATCGGCGGCGAAGTCAAGATCAAGAATCTCAAGAAAGCTCAGATGCTCTATGAGCGCGGCTACGTTGTGCTGCCGAACCCGACTGATCCTGACGTAATCAAAGCTTTCGAACGTGGCGCATTCAAGGAATTCGAGAGACATTCCCGCCTTGGTATGGTCGAGGAAGAGTCATTTGCGAAACGTGTCGAGGAACTGCGCGCGGCAGGCGCGAAGTATGTCTCATTGAAGACCGGCGCGTACACACCGGCAGACCTTGCACGCGCGATCAAGTTCTCATCGAAGTACGGCATTGACTATCTGACAGTTGATGGCGCAGGCGGCGGCACCGGCATGAGTCCCTGGCGAATGATGAATGAGTGGGGCGTTCCGCCAGTGGAGCTGCACTCGCTGTTGTATCAGTACGCAAAGCGTCTTGCTGATAAAGGCGAGTACGTGCCGGATCTGATTCCTGCGGGTGGATTTACGTTCGAGGATCAAATGTTCAAGGGTCTCGCTATAGGCGCTCCATTCTTCAAGCTGATCGGCATGGCTCGCAGTCCGATTGCCGCGGCAATGGTCGGCAAGACTCTCGGAGCTGCGCTCGAGAACTACCAGTTGCCGGTATATGTCGAGCGCTTCGGCACATCGCGCGACGAAATCTTTGTCACATCGGGAGAACTTCGCAAGGAGCTCGGTGACAAGGAATTTGAAGCTCTACCGACCGGCGCAATCGGTCTCTACACATACTACGAGAGACTGGCGCAAGGATTGAAGCAGTTGATGTGCGGTAGCAGGAAATTCGCGCTGGAGCATATCGACCGTAGCGACATTGCATCGCTTACGCACGAGGCTTCCGACATTAGTGGCATTCAGTACATTATGGATGTCGGCAAATCTGAAGTTGATAGCATATTGAATAGCTGATATTGCACATTCAATTAAGCAGCAAGCCTCGTCATCGCGAGGAGCGGAGCGACGTGGCGATCTCAATTATGCGAGTGCACGCAATGTCGAGCACAACTACACGCCGGGTCTGAACACTATCAGCCACAATGCCATGACCAAACCTGCCGTCAGCAGCCAGAATGCAAATTTGAGCAGCATCTGTTTCTCTCTCAACAGAGCCTCATGCTTGTCGCGAATGTCATCCGGTGAGCGAAGATTGATATCTAGGCGCTTGGTCAGAAGAACCTGCAATCCGAGATAGAGCGAGCCCGCCCAGAAGATTAGTGGGATGACAAAGAGGCACTTCTGCGTAAGATCCATATCCTCCGGCACAAACGGAGCTAATCCAAGGATGCCGAGATATATGCCATTGAGAAGTCCTGCCGCGGTCATCAGCGACTTAGCAGCATCACGCACCGATCCGATTGAGCCTTTGAGCATGTCTCTCCCTTGCTCCAGCCAGAGAGTATCGTTCGGCTCTGAAGGCGCACTGTCGTAGATTTGATCGTTATCGTCAGTCATCTTTGCCAGCTCCAAGATTCGCTTCGATCATATCGCGCGTAATGATGACCTTCCCGACAGCACATTCTCTGCATGGCAGCACTAAGCGCTTCGGAATTGATCGCCCACCTTTGCCCTTCCCAGTTGATCTTAGAACAACATCTGTTTCGAGCACAGCTTCGACATCGACCGTGTTGACATGCTTCCCCGGCCCATCACATCTCACTTTGATCATCTTCCCCATTTTCACCTCATGTTTCATCAGAACTGACGACACAAGATAGCGGCGCGCAGCTGGAAAGTCAACTGCATCGTTATGGCCATGCGAGGAAACAGTTGGAAAAGATCGAAATGATTCGTAATATACGTCTTCCATGTTACAAGGAGTTTCATGACTACAAGACTGACATTCTACGGGGCGGTTGGCACTACCACCGGATCGCGATTTCTGCTGGAGACATCAGGGAAGAAGCTGCTGATAGATTGCGGCATGTTTCAGGGTGCGAAAGAGAGTCGACTGCAGAACTGGAAGCGTTTCCCCATCCCTCCCGCCGAAATTGATGCCATACTCTTGACACATGCGCACAATGATCACTCAGGGTACATTCCGAGATTGTGCCATGACGGCTTTTCTAAGAATGTGCATTGCACGCATGCCACGGAGGATCTCTGCAAGATACTGCTCAAGGACTCTGCTAAGCTGCAGGAAGAAGATGCAGCATGGGCAAACAAAAAAGGTTTCAGTAAGCACAAGCCTGCGCTCCCCCTCTACACTACTGATGATGCCGCAAATGCTCTTGAGTTATTCGCGCCGGTAAACTACGGTCAAGAGCTGCTTATACAGCAGAACCTCCGCGTCAAATTCAAAGATGCCGGACACATTCTCGGTTCCGCGATGATTGATGTGAAGACGACCAATGGCCGCAAGGTGCTCTTCTCGGGTGATCTTGGAAGGCCGAATAAGGCGGTGCTGCGCGACCCAGTTCAGGTCTATGATGTTGATTATCTGATACTCGAATCTACGTACGGCGATCGATTGCACGATCATGGATCGTATGCAGATGAACTCGTCCGCATAATTAAAGAGAGTCTGGATCGAGGCGGGGTGCTGGTAATTCCTGCCTTCTCTGTGGGGCGAACTCAGACTCTGCTGTACAACATACGCGAGTTGGAAGAACAGGGACGAATACCTGTGATGCCGATCTTTGTAGATTCGCCCATGGCCATTGATGCCACTCGTGTTTTCGAGAAACGGATATCCGATCTCGATCTGTCAAGCAGGTTATCGGTTGTGGAAGGAAAAAACATATTCCAGCCTGAGAAGGTGCGCTTCTGCAGAACGAGGGCACAATCGCAGGAAATTAACGCAATTGACAGTAATGCGATAGTCATTTCGGCAAGCGGTATGGCCACCGGCGGTCGCGTGCTGCATCACCTCGCACAACGTCTCCCCGACCCATCCAACACCGTTCTGTTCGTGGGGTATCAGGCACGCGGGACTCGTGGCAGAGCTATTCTCGAAGGGCAGGAGTATGTCAAAGTCCATGGAAGGCACATTCCGATCAAGGCTCATGTGGAGACAGTCTCCGGCTTCTCCGGCCACGCTGACTACAACGAAATCCTCGCATGGTTGATGGGATTCAACAGACCTCCCGAGAAGACATTCATAGTGCATGGCGACCCGGAAGCATCAACCGCGATGGCCGATAGAATCCGTGAACGCTTCGGATGGGATGTTGTCGTACCAAAACTCGGCGAAAGCTTCGATCTCGAACTCTGACCGCCACCAATTGCTACACAAACTCAGCTTGTTCCTTCTCCTTGAAGAAAATCGTCCCCAGTATGACGCTCGCAATCGGGAACATGATCAGCGATAGGAATGATAGTATGATGGAAACTTCTGCGATGCCGGCTGCTATCCTCTACTTGAAGAGATTCGAGTAGATGAATCCGCCAGCCAATCAGGACAATTACTTCAGAATCAGTCTTGACAGGAATATCAACTCTGTTATCTTTAACTGTGAGTCCATGAGTATGTTCGTGGCGGCAAGTAGATAGACAGCGACGAACCGACTCATCAGCCTAATCCCAAAGCTGAAACATCAGCTTGCCCAGACCGCGAACGCTTACACGGGGATGCTCCATCTGAACGGCGACAGAGTAAATCTGAAAAGCAGGATAGGAGGTAGGAATGCGCTGCTTTCCCAAGTCTCTCTGTTTACCGTGTTTCGTGCTTATAATTCTTATCGCGTCGCTGATCTCATCTGGCGACACACTGGCCCAGACCGGTCCCTGTCTGAATGTCTGGCCCGACACACTTGATTTCCACAGAAATATGTGCTCGGATTCATCGAGTTGGCAGGGACTCGATTCTCAAACAGTGATAATCTACAATGACTGCAGTGATACTCTCGTATGGTCAATTACATCGAGTGAAAACTGGGTCATCACAGAACCATCATCGGGGGGAAATTTCGACTCAGTCCTTGTATTTATCGATCCAGGTTCCCTGCCGGAGCCGATGCCCGCGCCGGGAGATTCTGTCCTGATAGGCGCATTCCTGACTGTGGAGGCGCCCGGGGCTGATAATTCGCCACAGTACATCGCTGTGAATCTCAGGCTAACGTGTGACACTCCCGGGCACTTGTTGCTTGTGCAGCCAACGTCGTTTGATTTTGCAGCGGGTCAGAATCAGACTATCGAAGACTCACTGTATGTGTGGGATGCTCAAGGGGGGGCGATTCAATTCGAACTGACAAACAGCAGTTCGTGGCTGCTACTCCCGGTGCCGTTTACTCCGTGGACAACGCCGGCATCAATTCCTTTCGGAGTCTACACGGACACTCTGCCGTTCGGGACGTATTTCGATACGATTGTCGTGACCCCATTGGATAATCCTGCGGATCCGCCGGTGTATGTGCCGCTAACACTGACCGTCGGCGGAGGCGGCGGATACGACCTCGCAGCTGCGCCAGACCATTTCAATCTGACTGTCGCGCAGGGTGGCTCGATCTTCAATCTGAGCACGTTTGTTTATGAGCAATCGGGAAATGAACTTTACTTCTGGGTAGAGACCAGGCTCGGCAGCAGTTGGCTGGACATACACTTTCCGGATGTTGAATATCCGGGATGGAGCACGCCTGATTCAGTAGTGTTTGACATCCTGGCCGGAAGTCTGGCTCCGGGAATATACGCCGATACGATTATCATATTCAACCCAGTCGATGATTCGCTGTGGTATGACGAGGTTCTCATTCCCGTGGTACTGACGGTCGAAGACGCCGGTGAGGGACTTGCGACTAACCCAACGAGCTTCAGTTTTGTCCTGAGTGTTGGAGATTCTATTATCAGCGAAAGTCTTCTTGTCTTCGATCTCGAAGGTGACTCGGTCGAATTCTGGCCTTACAATTACAGTTCGTGGCTATATGTCGATACGATGTCCTCCTCTCCCCTAATAACACCGAAGACTATATTCCTCGATGTGAGAACCGATATGCTGACGGAGGGGACCTATGCCGACACAGTGTTCATAATGTCGTATACTGACCCGACTATCGCAGTGCCGGTGTTTCTGACAGTTATCGACTCGAGCCAAAGCTACGTGGTTAATGCGCTGCCGTCATCACTCAGTTTTACGATGGCGCCGGGTGAGACCAGGTATGACTCGCTCCACGTCTATGAAGTCAGCGGTGCCAGTGTGCCGTTCTGGTTCAACTGGTACGCATCGTGGCTTGAGATCGACCCATTCTTCCCCATGCCACCGTACGCAACTCCGATGACACTCGGCGTTCTTGTCGATGCTTCCTCACTCGCACCGGGATTTTACGTCGATACTGTTGTAATCCGGCCCGATACAAGCTCTGGAAATTTGTCCTTCTCGCCCGTAACGGTACCGGTGTACGTGCAGGTAGAAGATTCGGGGCCTGCATTGAGGGTAGCGCCTGAGTATTTTGAATTCACTGTCAATCCCGGAGATATGTTGGAAGATATTGGCCTCCTGGTGTACGACGAAACCGGCGGATCGCTGCCATTCGCCGCAATGACTGTCTCCGGCAGCGGCTGGTTGCAGCTTCAGGACTCAGCAGGGATGCCCCGCTACACTCCGGATTCGCTCTACTTCGACATTGCAGCATCGGGACTTGCGCCCGGTATCTATGCCGACAGCATAGCGATTTTCAACCCATTCGAAGATTCGATTTGGTTCAACGAAATCTATGTACCTGTCATATTGACGGTGCAAGGTGAGCCGCAGGAATACGTGGTCGCGACTGCACCAACTTCTTTCGAATTCAGCTTGAATCCCGGCGAGTCTGCATTCGATTCTCTGTTCATATTCGAAATTCATGATTACAATGTCGTGTTCCTATACATCAACGGCGGCACATGGCTGACGGTCGACCCGTTCGGGATGCCGCCATACACCACACCGTCTACATTGCTGGTGCACGTGAGCGCTGATTCGCTGGCCACGGGTCAGTACATCGACTCGATATTGATCTACGCTGCTTGGGGACCGCTCTACTTCCCGACTGTTACAGTTCCGGTGACACTGACCGTGGGAGCATACTTCATTTGTGGTGACGCCGATGGAAGCGGAGGAATTGACATTGATGACATAGTCTACATCATCAACTATGTATTTATGGGCGGAGAAGAGCCGAAGTCGATCTACAAAGGTGATGTGGACTGCGATGGTATTACAGATATTGATGACGCTGTGTATTTGATTGAGCACGTGTTCGTCGGAGGCCCCGCACCATGTGAGAACTGCATCCGGCTGTTACACACTGGGCGTTAGGTCAAACCCACCTCCAAATCCAGACCGAGAACGGGAGCCGAAATCCGGCTCCCGTTTCTATTGGGAATACTATCTTCAATGCGTTCTAATGCGATGCTCGCATCTGCTTAGCCATTTCTTTGATATCCGAGAGGTCGCGCACCATCTCACTCCATCCGTACCACAATGCGTAATCAGGATTCGCATGGAATGCTCCCTGAAACGCTCTCATTCTGTGCTCCAGATGCATGACGAACAAACTCTGCTCAATCGGCGTCGGGGCATCGTGAAACGCGAGGAGATCCGGGAATGGATAGGCATAGCTCTCCGGTTTGGTGAGAATACCATCGGCATAGAGTCCGGCGATCACACGAATTGCCTCGGCCAGCAGATGATCCGCCTCTCTAATGATGTCGTCACCTTTCTCCAACTCCTGCCTTGCAAAATTATCTGAATGACATTCGCTGCAGGCTTTCAAAAGCTTATCGCGCTCGCGATCGAAATCCTCTTGCGTCAGACGGGCGACATCGGCCGCCTTTACTACATCCAGGCGTGCGGTTGGATTACCTTCCAGATCGAGCACACCGAGCGCCTGCAATATCGTTATCTGATCCGCCTTCCACTGCTCATCCTCAGGCAGCGGCAGGCGCACCGCGAGAAATCCCCACGGAGTGCGGACTTCGTGATCTCCCTCCTGCATATGGCATGTCTGACACGTCGGTGCTGCGGCTGTCTCGGACAGCACGCCATTCTGCTTCAGAAGATAGCGGACACCATGCTTGGATGCCGAGTACATCTCCCACTGCGGATGATCAAATCCCATGTGACAAGTCTGGCATGCTTGCGGCTGCTGAGCTTCCTTCACCGAGAACATGTGCCGGGTGTGGCACGCATCGCACGATGCATAGCCAAATCCCGATCCGGAAGCCTTCAGCTCCTTGATCTCCTCCTCAGACTTCAGACCGACCTTGTGGCAGCCCCCACAGCCCTTCATTCCTTCGATTAACGCCATCGGCTGCATGTGAGTCGTCGGCATTGCAGTCTGAGCCGCCCACGCTAACGCATGCTTCCCTTTCGAGAACTGCACGACCTGATCTTCGTGACAGTCGCGACAGGTCTCCGCAGTCGGAAGCTGGACGTTCGCTACATCATCAGCGGTCACGTGGCCTTCCCCGTGGCAAACCGAGCAATCGATGCCGTTCTCGCTGTGCTTGCTCAACTGCCAATCGCTAACAACTTTTGGAGTGATTTCTGTATGACAGTCTGTGCAGATGCTGCCGTGTGAGACGGCAAAAGTCAGCAGAAGCGCAACTGCCAAGAGTGATCCATTGCGTAACATGACTCCTCCCTCGCGTTTCAGTGTATCCCTATTCTACTCGCATATTAGACTCTGTGCACCGATAATGTCCAGTGTGCGACTGCGGCAATAAGGAAATTGTCGAGCGATAAGTCAAGTCAAAATGAAAGTAGATCAAGCGAATTCGATCAGCTGAAGTCTTTGCCAAAGATCACTGCGATTATCACGGCCAGTATCGCCAACGGCGCAATGAATCGTATGAAGAACTGCCACAGTTTGAAGCTGGCTGTCGGATTGCCTGATGCATCGAGCATTCCGAGTTCCTCAGCGGAGATTCTCTTGCTCACAACCCATCCAACAAAGATCGTGGTCAGCAATCCACCGATCGGGAGCATCCAGTTTGCCGCAAGATGATCGAGTGTACTTAGAACGCCCGGCTTCGCTGCGAACAATTCGAAATTCGATAAGAACCCGACCGCTCCCAGCGAAAGCGCGGAGAAATACATACTGATCAGTACTATGCCGCAGCTAATCATGGTCGCTGTATGGCGCTTGATGCCGACCTTGTCGATGAAGAATGAGACTATCACTTCAAGCAGAGATATTGTAGAAGTAAGAGCGGCAAACGCCACCAGCACATAGAAGAGCGGACCGATGAGAACGCCGCCCGACAGCTCAGTGTAGAAAAGACGAGGCAGCGTCACAAAGAGCATACCGACCGTTGACCCTGAGACGGTCTCTTCAAGTCCCGCAACCGAGAAAATGATCGTATACATAATGACACATGCAAGAAGTGCTATCAGTGTATCGAGAAAAACAACAATCAGCGATGACCTGAAAACAGATTCCGACTTGTGCATATACGAACCGTATGTAATCATCACTCCCATGCCGAGCGACAGAGTGAAGAACGCATGTCCGAGCGCTTCAAGCACGCCTGCAGGCGGAAGCTCGGAGAAATTCGGCCGGAAAAGAAAGCTCATCGTCTGGCCAAGACCCGGCAGAAAGAGAACCCTGATCACGAGATATGCCATAATGAGAAGCAAGATAGGCATGAGTATTTTCGCAGCCTGCTCGATACCTTTGCTGACACCTCGCCAGATGATCACAGCTGTAGACAACAGAAAGATGACAGACAGCAGAAGCTGCATTGGAGCATCAGCGAGGAAGTCTCCGAATGCAGTGTCTGGTGGCGCGACGTAGCCATTGAAGCTCCATCCGACACATTGCACAAAAGACCGGATCGACCAGCCGGCGATTACGCTGTAGTAGCCAAGGATCACAAAGCCGGTTAGCACTCCGAGGAATCCTACCGATCCCCACCACTTGTTGCCGAGAATTTGAAACGCCGGCACAGGGCTCTCCTGTGTGCGTCTGCCCATAAGGATCTCCGACATCATGATCGGCAGCCCGATGGCGGCAACGCACACCAGGTAGATGAGCACAAACGCGCCACCGTTATTGTGCCAGGTGATGTATGGGAATTTCCAGAGGTTCCCGAGTCCGACCGCACTACCGGCGGCAGCAAAGACAAATCCCAATCTCGATGCCCAGTGATCTCTTATTCGCGGCACTGCGTCTCCTTTGCATGTACGTGCATGTTGAATGTAATTATCTAAAAGAGACGATACAGCTTGTCAACAAAATTCAATTGTATGACATTCTTCTGACAGCGTGGCTGAGCCGGGTAGAGTAGTTTGCTTGTGGCGGCTTTTCGACGCGCGAGCAGGAATCCTTTCCTGTCTTACTCGTTCGCTCATTGCTTCATAAAGCTGTCAGGATAGGAATCCTGACAGCGCGAAGACCTAGTACCGGTCACCATGCAACTACTGAGTCTACAACCGGATATTCTCCAGCACATCATCATCTTCCGGCTCGACATCGAAGACCTTCTCGTGGCCGGGAAATGTGACTGTGACGCGGACGGAGTCTTCTCTCTTCTGGTCGCAGTATCGCGCTGTGGTGCGTGCGGCGAATTGAACCGATTCCTCAGTGGCACTTCCCTGCAGCAATGTAATCGGGCTGCCGGTCTCTTTGGCTTCGCAGACGATATCGCCCGGATGCTTATAGCTCTCGATCTTATCGTTGTCCTCTTCATTTCGCCCGACGATGACTTTTGTCTCGGACGAAAATCTGAAATGCCTACCGACACGCAACAGATTGACCATGTTGAAATCGATCACCGGAGTATGCTCCAGAAGATCCTTGAGCCGACGGGCATAGTTTGGATCGGTCAACAGACAACCAGCCGCAGGTGTTGGATAATCTTCGAGACCGAACTCCTCGGCAAGCTCCATCTGGCGCTTCCGCGACCTTCCGCTGATATTCTCAAGTCGATTTCTGTCGATCTTCCCCTCCAGTTCAGGGATAGTCGGATCGAGAAGCTTAGCTGATAGTGGCCTCAGCAGCCGACCTTCGAGACCGGTCTGCTTCAGGACGAGATTCAGACTCGGCCTGGTCTGAGACATCGGCCTCTGCCCCATCACTTCACCCGTGATTATCGCCTCCGCGCCGATCTGCTCCATGACATGTTTCGCTTCATTCAGCATCAGGATTCGACAATCGACACAGGGATTCATGTTCTTGCCATATCCAAACTTCGGATTCTTGACAATATCGATAAACTTCTGTCCGAGATGGCAAAGCTTGACTTCAAATCCAAATTTCTCCGCCACCGGATATGGATCCTGTCCGCAGCTCGATCTATCGGAAATTTCGCATCCGAAATGCGTCAGGAAAAAGACCGCGTGGACTTCGATATTCTGCTGCAGCATAAGCAGGATAGCGAGCGAACTATCCAGTCCTCCCGAAAACAGAGCAACCACCTTCGCTCTATCTTTAGTCACAATTACATTCTCCGGAGTTACGCACAGTTACAAAGTCGTCAGAAAATATACCTTATGCGGAAAAAGTCAACATGTTGGTTGAATTCTGCGGCGGCTGGGTGTACTTTTTCTATGGATGCTGGCTTCGAATGTCATATATTGAGGTTTTCCGGGGCTGCAGCGTTGAAAGGCGATATATTGGTCTGATGTCTCGTAATATATCAGAGTGGCTCAAAGGAATCATACTTGAGCTTCAGGAGATGTTCTTCTTTTCGGCCATAATGGTCGAAAGGATCTTCCGTCGTCCCATCTACTTGTTCGAAACCTTCGAGCAGATGCACTTCATCGGAATAGGATCCCTCTATCTCGTCATTCTCACCGGTATGTTTGCCGGGCAGGGTATGGCGATTCAGTTCACCTACGAACTCGCGGATATGGGATCTAAGAACTACCTCGGCCGCATTATGGCAATCGCAATTATCAGGGAGCTTGGTCCGGTTCGGACCGGGCTGATGATCGCCGCAAGAGTGTCATCCGGTATTACGGCAGAGATAGCGGCGATGGTATCGTCGAATCAGGTCGATGCTCTCAGAGCATTCGGCGTAGATCCGATCAGAAAGCTTGCGATTCCGAGACTTATCTCCCTGATGGTAATGGTGCCGATATTGACAGTAATCGCGGACGCAGTCGCACTGCTCGGTGGCTGGATGATCGCGACATTCATTGCGCATATCTCATCGACTCTCTATTGGTCAAACGTTCTCGACAGGCTCAGATTCGGTAATATTGCTATTGGATTGATAAAACCAGTAGTCTTTTCGCTCGTTATAGCCTTTATCGCGTGCTATAAGGGCTTCACCACAACAGGCGGCACCAAAGGAGTTGGGAAATCTACAACTGAAAGCGTAGTGCTCTCCTCGATCACAATTCTTCTGGTGAATTTCCTGATTACCAAGCTCGTTGTGTCATTGTTCAGAGGCTACTTATGATTGTGCTCGATGATGTTCATTTCCACATCGATGATAATCACATCATTCGTGGCGTGTCGTTGAATATCGATGAGGGTGAAACGGTTGCCGTTATCGGTCAGTCCGGATCCGGGAAGAGCACCATTCTGAAGCTCATTCTCGGTCTCCATCGTCCATCAACCGGCAGAGTCATCATCGACGGTATTGATATCACCGACCTCAAAGAGAGGAAACTGCGCGATGTCCGAAAGCGCATGGGAATGGTCTTTCAGGATGGAGCGCTCTTCGATTCGTTGACCGTTGGCGAGAACGTCGGCTATTACCTGCTGGAACACTCCGGATTGAAGCAAGCAGATATCGAGAAAGAAGTCATCGAAATGCTTGAGTTTGTCGGTCTTGAATCCAGCATTCGGGATGGGCTCCCAGATGAACTTTCCGGCGGCATGCAGAGGCGTGTGGCTATTGCGAGAGCGCTGGTATCGACGCGACCGAAAGTGATGCTCTACGACGAACCGACGACCGGTCTCGACCCGCAAATGACATTACGCATTACGAACATTATCATGAAACTCCGCGAAACGCGAAAAGTGTCACAGATCGTGGTTACTCACCAAATTGCTGATGCGTTCAGGGTCGCTGATAGATTTATCATGATCGAGGAAGGACGAAAAATATTTGATGGTAGCGGAAAGAAGTTGCTTCGTAGTAATGATGAGAGTATAATCAATTTTCTTCAACCGTTTAACAGCGCCATAGCGAGACAGAACGAGTTGATGATGGAGATGAATGACGAGTCATGAAAAGAGCAGGTAAGGTCAAGTGGGGTGAACTGAAGGTCGGTATACTGATCTTCATCGGCATACTGTTTATGCTATATGCTTCATTCAGAGGTGGTGGCACATCGATTTTCGAATCGAAGAATGACTATATCAGTTACTTCGAAGATTTGGACGGACTCGCGGTCGGTTCACCCGTCTGGCTCGCCGGTGTAGAGGTTGGGAATGTAAACAGCATAAAGTTTCTCGAAGAGCAGGTCGAACCCGGCAAGAGTATTCAGGTCAACATTCGAGTTCAAGGCGCTGTCGCCTATTTGATAACCCCCGGAAGCACAGTACAGATAGCCACGATTGGACTTCTGGGAGACAAATACGTGAGATTACTGCCCGGACCTCCTGCAGATATTCCCCTGGTGGGAGGCAGTATCATTCCAGCTTCCGGCGCCGCCGGACTGGCTGGCGCGATGGAGGGCTTGCCCGAGACGATCGATCGATTGAACAGACTTCTGACGTCAGTCGAGAATCTGGCCGCTACAGTAGACACGGGATCCGGCACGATGGCGATGCTAATAAGAGATCCTGAACTCGCGACGAAGGTCACGAATCTGATTGACAGATCGAGCAACCTGATGGCAACTCTCGATCGAAACGCCTCCAGCATGTCGAGGGACTTCGAATCGATCTCCAACGATTTCCATGCACTGTCAGAAGAGTTGCTGAATGGTCAGGGTACTATGGCTCAGCTGCTCAAGGACCCGAGACCATTTGATAACATCGTATCCGCAACTGCCCGGCTTGATACCCTGTTGGCGAAGGTCGAATCTGGCGAAGGCACCGCGGGGCAGCTTGTCAACGATCAGGAATTGTACGACAACATCAAAGATCTGATGGCGCGGATGAATACTCTCACCAAGGATTTGATGGACAATCCGAAGAAGTACTTCAAGTTCAGTGTATTCTAAATCAGTTTCCCGGAGTCCCCAGGGTACTATCTTGATTAATGCGATTCGAAGTGAGCGACACACCGACAATCCTTCGAACAAGGTTCAAAGCTGCTTCAAATCCTGTATCAATAGTGAACAGTTTTGGAGAGCGGAACGTCGCGTAATTGCAACCACATGTGATACAACGCAATACTGTCAAGATGATTTGCGGCTGATGCCCGGCAATCATCGTAATCCTGACATCACTGCGAACACTCCACCGCAAGACATTCACTATCATGTGGTTACAGTCCGAGCACTTCTGAGGCACAATCAAATGAAACTTTTGTTCTCCTGTAACTGTTAAATATGCAAGGAGATAGGACGATAGACTCGATATACCGATGACCATCTGGAATTTGACATTGCGAGATTATCTATTACATTAGAAGTGAACTCCGATACTTCGTCGAGGAGGATATATGAACGAAGGCCGAAAGACCGGAATCTATGCGCTTATGCTCACGATGACAGCGATTGCACTTGTCTGGCTGGTCGGTTCCGGTCAGGCTGAGCCGAATTATGCGAGCGGCGAGCTACTCGTTCAGACTCAGAGCATTGATCAGACAGCCGACGACACGACGGAAAATCTCGCGACCCGCGAGAAAACAATCCTCTACTACACTCGCCTCCTGGTGGATATGGCCTACAATATTCACTCCAGATACATGGAGGACGTCAGCCCTAAGGATCTCGCTTATGCGGGTGTCAAGGGTATGCTTGAGGATCTCGACCCGTTTTCAGTCTTGATGGAGAAACAGTCGTACGACCAGTTGATGGAGAACACGCATGGCATGTATCAAGGGCTTGGCATGCAGATCGGCAAGCGCGGCGACTATATTACGGTAATTGCTCCCATGGAAGGAACACCAGCCTATAAGGTCGGACTAACTGCCGGGGATTTGGTCATCGCCATCAACGGCGAGGATACTAAAGACATGACGGTCGAGGACGCATCGATCCTTATGAGAGGAACAGCTGGTACCTCGGTTACACTCACAGTAAAACGGCCCGGCTATGATGAAGAGCTCGACTATTTGGTAACTCGCGATGAAATACCACTTTACAGTGTGAATTACGCCGGAATCGTGCAGGGCAATATCGGCTATGTGAGACTCTCCAGATTCGCAGAGACCACCGAAGATGAACTTATTTCGGCGATTGACAGTCTCCAGAAGGAGACCGAACTCGAAGGACTCATCTTTGATCTCCGATCTAACGGCGGAGGTCTGTTGTCTCAGGCGATTCAGACTGCGAATCTTTTCCTCGACAGGAATAAGCTCGTCGTCTACACGCGGGGACGCCTCCCCTCCTCGGAAAGAAGGTACTCCTGCGAAGGAGAAGCACTGTATCAGGGCAAGCCACTTGTTGTCCTTGTTGACGGCGGTTCGGCATCTGCCTCCGAAATCGTCGCAGGCGCAATTCAGGACTGGGATCGAGGGATCATAATCGGAAACACTACATTTGGCAAAGGCCTTGTGCAGCAGATTTTCGGTGGGACCGGCGAATCGGATGTGGCGCTGAAGCTGACGACCGCCAAGTACTATGTTCCTTCCGGAAGATGCATTCAGAAACCGGAGCGTTCTAAAAAGCATCCCGACGAGATTACAGAATTAGATATTGAATCTGATAGCGACGAAATCGATGAGGACCGCGAGATCTTCTACACAAACGGCGGGCGCATTGTTTACGGTGGTGGCGGCATTGTACCCGACATCGATGTCGACAGAGAAAAATGGCAGCCGATCGATATGAACCTCGAACGGCAGTCAATGTTCTTCAATTTCGCCGTAGATTACACATCAAGGCATAAGAACATTCCGCGGGATTTCGAAGTCACTGATGAGATATTTAGCGAATTCGTAGCCTTCTGCAAGGAAAGCAAATTTGAATACAGAAGCCAGATGGAATTGAGTCTTGATGACTTCGAGAATGCCGCGAAAGACGCCGAGAAAGAAGATCTATTCGACAAAGATATCGAGAAGATCAGATCGATCATAGAGGGTGAGAAAGAGAGTGATTTCCAGGCCTCGAAAGACTATATCGACCGTCGAATCAAGCGAGAGATCGTGCGCAAGGAATTCGGTGAGCGTGGTGTATATGAGGAACTGGTACTGAAAGCAGATCCTTACGTCCAGAAAGCGCTCGAGATTCTCAGCGAGAAAAAGCGCTACTCTGAACTGCTAAAGGCTGGTCACAGCATAGCAGGTGATAGCTAATTCTGAAATGGGTAAGTCAATTGTTGCGGCGGGCTTCAGTCCGCCGCGATTTTTTTGCTCAGGCTTCAGGTATCCGATATTGGCATCAGCATGAATTATTCCAAGTTAGCGCCCTATTACGATCTTCTCGGCTGGGCCGATTTCACGTTTCACATATTACCACATATACGAAGCTTCTTCCGCGCAATTGGGTCGCCTCCTGAGAGATACCTCGATATCGCATGCGGCACCGGCGTGCTTGCGTCAATACTCGCTGACGAGAACATCCGAATTACCGGGATAGACATCAACCCCGAAATGATTCGAGAAGCAAAGAAGAGAGAGTACAGCATCAGGCCCAATTTCAGGGTTGCGGACATGTGCAAGTTTGATCTCCGTAGTCAATTCCCCGTGACTGGCTGCTTCTACGATGCGATCAACCATCTTGCGTCAGAGGAGGACGTGCGGAAAGCATTTAGATGTGCTTTTCTGCACACGGAACCGGGTGGCTACTACATCTTCGACATCAATACTCCTCTGGGCCTCGAACGGTGGTCGCCCTACTGTTCGCAGCAAAGAAACCGCTTCATAGTCACCCAGGATGGCACCTACGACAAGAGTACCGGTACGCGCGATATCAAGATCGAAGCATTCGTCAAGGATTCGAATGACGAGGTCCGCTATGTTAACGAAATGATTCGTGAGAAAGCCTATCCACTCTCATTTATACAGCATGCTCTGGCAGAAGCTGGTTTCAGGAAGTTCGCTTTCGAACCGTTTCGAAATGAGGGGACTGTAAGAGACGCCGAGCGGCTGTTTACCGTCTGCCGTAGATAGTACTTCAATGTGACGGTAGCTGCAGCGATGGCTGACGCAGGCAGATTCTGTTTGTAGAATCGTATAATATTGAATAAGTTGTGACTAAACAGGGCGCACGAATTACACCAATAACCTGTCGGGCAAACGATCGCAATGCATTTCAGCGCGGAATGAGTTGACTGTGAACGAGAAAATAGACATCGCATCATACATAGACCAGTCACTGCTCAAAGGTGACGCAACCCCAGCGCACATAGATGAACTCTGCAGTGTCTCGATTCGATATCGATTCAGGACTGTCTTTGTAAATCCTGTGCATGTGAAGCGTGCCTCAACGAATCTCAGCGGATCACAGATAGGCATCGGAAGCGTTGTAGGTTTTCCCCTCGGAGCCTCAACAGTACGGGTGAAAGTCTATGAGGCGGAGACAGTCGAGAATGATGGAGCTTCCGAAATTGACATGGTTATGAACGTCGGGGCGGCGAAGGCGGGAGAATTTCGACTCATAGAGAGAGAAATCCATGCAGTCAAGAGCGCCCTGGGGAGCAGCACTTTGCTGAAGGTGATCCTCGAATGTTCCCTGCTGGACAATGCGGAGAAGATTGGCTGCGCGCAAATTGCAGCTGACTCCGGCGCAGATTTCGTCAAAACCTCGACTGGCACTGTCGGTAGTGCAACCACCCAGGATGTTGAATTGCTATTTAAGACTGTAGGCGGGCAGATTGGCGTCAAAGCGTCGGGTGGAATCCGCGACCTGCGGTCCGCGCTGGCAATGATTGAAGCAGGAGCATCACGTATAGGAACGTCTTCAGGAGTTCCAATCATTGATGAATATCACGATTCCCCCAGTCGATAATTGAGTGATAGGTCGATTGGAATGATTGACATAATGCGTGTTATTGAATAGATTTGGATGGGTGTGAACAGATTCGACTGACGGGTGGCCACTATTGGATATGGCAGAGAAGAACGGACAAGGACAGGGACGTGATTTTGTAGGAATCCATTTCACTTGCTGCAACGTTTATATCCGAGTATATAAGTCGAAGCAGGGTGACAGGTACGTCGGCTTCTGTCCCAAGTGCGGCAAGAAAGTGAAACTCGTCGTCGGCTCCGACGGTGTAAACGACAGGTTCTTTACAGCCAGATGAAAAGACATCGTTCGAAAATAGTTGTCGTACCACTGGGAGAGGTCGATTTCTTCCAAATTAACAAGCTGACCAGCAGCCTGTCTGCACTCTTCTCACTTCCATCCGATATTCTTCAGGGAATGAAAATCCCTAAGGAAGCTTATAATGTCATCAGAAACCAGTATTTCTCTACGGTCATCCTTCAGAAGCTGGAGCTCCTCAAGGCAAGCCAGCGCGAAGTCATCCTGGGGCTTCTCGAAGATGATCTATACAGTGCAAGCACGCCGTTTATTGTCGGTGACAGCGACCGGATCGGAAGTTGCGCAGTAGTCTCGTATTTTCGAATCAGACAGGAGTTCTATGGTCTTCCAGAGGATGAGAGGCTGGTTTTCAAACGGATTCTGAAGGAATCTTCGAAGCATTTGGGTCGCATACTCGGGCTCACGCTCTGCCGCAATCCCCGCTGCGTGATGTACTACTCTGACAACATGTTTGACATCGATCAGAAGAGCGAGAAACTCTGCGACATCTGCCAGCGAACATATTACAAAATACGTTAATCTACTTCTACCGTCAACTGAGCTTCTCTGTTTTCGGAGAAGCTAACAGTGTTCGCACAAATAACAAAGCGCCCCGGGAAAAGGGCGCTTTGCATGCTTGCTAAGTAAAGATCGTGGGCCGGAAATTACTTCATCAAGACCATTTTCTTGATATCGCTGAAGTCGCCTGATTTGATGCGATAGAAGTACACACCACTGGCAACATCACCGCCGGAATTGTCGCGACCGTCCCAGTAAGCCGAGTATTTACCGGCATCCTGGTATTCGTTCACAAGCTGACGAACCTGCTGGCCAAGAATATTGTATACACTCAGCTCAACTTCACCCGCAGTTTTAATTGAATAAGCGACGGTTGTCGACGGGTTGAATGGGTTCGGATAGTTCTGAGCAAGAGCATAGACAGTCGGAATCGTGACCGAGCTGCCAGTCGGGTTCTTGGTCAGAGAAATCGTGTTACCTTCGACTTCAGGGCCGACATTGTCCACTACGGGCTTGCCGCCGCTGTAGTTGTTGTACACCAAAGAGAGCTTGTGTCCGGGATTGCTGGACTCAAAAGAGTTGATCTCGAACTCTTCAAGAGTAGCATCGTCAACTCTGAAAGTCAACTGCGCAATCACGCCGTCACCGGGCTCGAGCGCATCCTTGGGACCGTAGACCATGGAAATCAGTCCAATGAGTACTCTGCTGTTCTTTTCGTCGATGTTTGCAATCTTCGCATCGAAATAATCAACGCGGGTATCGGCGAACTCAACTTTCGTGAGCGTGACACCCTTCGACCATTCCAACGGAATATCCATTGCTACCAGATTCTCGTCATGGACGACAGATACTGGGACTGTGATTTCATTATCTGAAATCCACTTTGCGTCTCCAAATCTGAATACATCCCGCTTGCCCATATCAGCCGCATTAACAGCTGCCGGCACCACCAGAACGCAAATCAAGATGGCGATTATGCTGAAGCGTTTCATTAGGCAACCACCTCCTCAGGGATTAATTGTGTTGGTTTCTGTAAACAAGCCATAGTTAAATTCCTAACATCAGTGACTCAATATACCGTATGGCGTGCCCGGTATATGATGGATACAAAAGCAAGAGGGGGTGACAGAACTTCTCTCTAGTAATAGTATAGTTTTGGGGGCGAGCTTTGTCAAGCCCTATTGTCCACCTCCTTGTGTACACAAGCTTACTTCCAATGATAGTGTTTCGTCATTCACTTTTCAGGAATCCGAGCTTTTTCCTGGCTTCCCTACTCATACACTCCATTGTCCACCTGGGTTCCCAAACAACATCAACTTTTACAGAATCAACATCTTCCAAGTCCTCCACCCTCTTTTGCACATCCTGACTAATGGGCGTCGCCATTGGGCATCCCGGTGCTGTCAGAGTCATGTCAATCTCCACTTCCCTCCCCTTGATCCTGATGTCGTAGATCAATCCGAGTTCTACAACACTGACAGGAATCTCGGGATCGTAACAGCCCTTCAAAGCTTCGCGTACCGATCGACAGTCGGCATCCGACACTCCGCGTCCATGCGTAACAAAGTTGATTCAATAAGCGACTTAACGAACGAGAGCAAGTCAAGTTCCTGTTACAATAAAACCAGAATATTCAAACTCTGTCAATATATTTCTGACAACGAGGCGGCGCAGATTGTGCGTCGGGGGGATCATCGGGAGTTTTACCTTGACTCACAACAATGGCCGGGGTAATATGATTCATTATTCAATAGCACTCGGAAGGAGGACTTGTGGCAAAAGAGCAAGTACAGACCGAAGGTGATCTGTATCAACCATTTGTGCCTGCATCAAAGACGGTTCCGGAGATAACGGTCAGTTCGGTCGTCCTCGGCATAATAATATCGATCGTATTCGGGATGGCGAACGCATATCTGGGCCTGAAACTCGGTATGACTATCTCCGCGTCCATTCCGGCAGCAGTCATTTCGATGGCAGTGCTGCGAGCAATTCTCAAGCGCGGCAGTGTTCTTGAAAACAATATGGTCCAGACAATCGGATCGGCCGGAGAATCGCTCGTAGCTGGAGTGATATTCACCATTCCGGCATTTTTAATATGGTCCGAGACGATTCCCGGATTTGACGACGTATTTCAGTTGACTGGTGCTGACATCGTAGCAATGTCCCTGCTCGGCGGTTCCCTTGGTATCTTCATGATGATCCCGTTGCGCAAGTATCTTGTTCACCGGGAGCACAATAAGCTGAGATTCCCCGAAGGTACCGCCTGTGCCGAAATCATTTTGGCTGGTGACGAGGGCGGATCTAAAGCAGTGACGGTCTTTTCTGGGATCGGGATCGGTGCATTGTACAAGATCGTAATGTCGGGATGCAGGGGTTGGCTCGAATCGCCCGGTTTTGACTTCAGATCAAAGCCCCTGGATGGCGCGACACTGGGCATCGACGCCACACCTGCCCTTCTCGGTGTGGGATATATCATAGGCCCTCGTATCGCAGCTCTGATGCTCTCCGGCGCGGTGCTCGGCTACATCGGACTCGCTCCGGCGATCAAGTTCCTTGGCGCATATTTCCAGGCCGATTATGTCCCAATGGCGGTTTCAGAGATGAGCTCCGGAGACCTTAGGAACTATTTCATAAAATATTTCGGTGTAGGCGCCGTCGCACTCGGTGGATTTGTCAGCTTGATAAAAGCCGCACCCGTGATCTTTCATTCATTCGCAGTCGGCTTCAGACAACTCACCAAGCGGGGTGCGGGAGCCAACGAGAAACCGATCCGCACAGACGAAGATATGCCGATGTGGCAGGTGCTGCTCGGTACTCTCCTTGTGGTAATTGCTATCTGGATCATGCCGGGACTCGACCTGCACCTTCTCAGCATAGCGCTCGTGGTACTGTTCGGGTTCTTCTTCGTGGTGGTTGCCGCGCGAATTGTCGGTATTGTCGGGTCTTCATCTTCTCCTGTCTCCGGAATGACAATCGCCACACTTCTCGTCACCTGTCTGATCCTGATTTCATTCGGTGTAAGCGGGATGACCGGCATGGTAACAGCCATGACTATCGGCGCTATCGTCTGTATCGCTGTCTGCATGTCGGGTGATATTGCGCAGGACCTCAAAACCGGCTGGCTTCTCGGTGCGACTCCGAAAAAGCAGCAGTGGATGGAATTTGTCGGCCTTGCGGCATCAGCGGTTACAATGGGTGGAGTGGTCTTCCTTCTTGCGAATGCATACGGCTTCGTACAGTCGCCGGAGCATCCGTCACCACTGTTGGCTCCGCAGGCAAATGTTATGGCTACTGTAGTGCAGGGCATAATGGGGGGACAGCTTCCATGGGAGTTTATCGTCGGCGGGTGCATGATCGCGGCGGCAGTGGAACTTCTCGGAATAAGCAGTCTGCCATTCGCGATCGGACTGTATCTTCCTCTCTCACTCTCGACGCCGATCATGGCTGGCGGACTAATCGCACTTCTGGTGAAGAAAACCTCACCGAAAGATATCTTCAAGCGCAGAGAGCAGAAAGGCATCCTTTTCGGTTCTGGACTTGTCGCGGGCGACGCGCTTGTCGGAGTGCTGATAGCTTTCGCATTTGCAGGAGCGGACTATGTCAGCATTCTGGACAAATACAAGTCATTCTCGGAACATTATGAATCAACTTCGATCCTCGGACTGGTGCCCGGAAGTGTCGTGGCACTGTGCGCCTTTGCAGCCCTAATCCTGACATTCTGGCTGTTTACTAAGGTGAGGAAAGATCGAAGCTGATCGATTCTGATCAGTGAGCATTAAGAAGCGCAGGGTCATACACCCTGCGCTTTCTTGCGTAGGATGGTTCGGAAGTCCAGCACGGGTAAGCGTGATCAGTTGCACATCACTCCAAAACTTGTATATTGCTGCAACATGATATCGAAAGAGAAAAATGCGTCAGAGAGTAGGCTTGTCTGGCCAGCAGCAGTTTTCATAGCGGCTCTCGTCGTGCGGCTGATCGTACTGCTGGAGTTTCTGGCGAATGACCCGTCCTTCTACTTGCCACAATTAGATTCAGACTGGTATCATCTCTGGGCCCTGAGGATCGCCGGTGGTGAACTGCTGCCGACTACGGTCTTCATCGGTGCTCCTCTCTATGCGACAGTACTCGGCCTGTTCTATGCCGTTTCTGGCGGAAGCCTACTCTTTGCGAAGATCATCTCTATAATTATCGCTTCGTTTTCCTGCGTACTGCTATATAAGATCGCAGAGCGAATCTTCGGACAATCAATCGCGAGGATCGCCGGGATTATGCTCGCACTCTATGGAACCGTTCTATTCTACGACACACAGATATTGCCGCCGGTGCTTACAGTATTCCTGATTCTTTGTGCGATCCATCTACTTCTCAAATTCGAAGAGCGCAAGCAACTCATCTATTTGTGTCTTTCGGGACTGGCATTCGGGTTGTCTCTAATAACTGAACCGATGACCGCTGCGGCGATCCCATTCATCCTGCTGTGGCTTCTGCGCTATGCAAAAATACGCAAGGGTGTCTCGTATCGCGTCACGAGAGGCGGGCTATTCATAGTGATTTTGTTAATGCCTGTAATCCTGACATCTTATCACAACTATCAGGTAGCAAAGCAAGTCATCCCCGTATCCAACGATTGCGGGCTGAAGTTCTATCTGGGCAATAATCCAGTAGCCGATGGACTCGCGCGGCGAATGCCTGAGATTCCTGCCGAGAATCAGATGCCGTGGCACGACCTCGTCTTCGTGACCGATTCGATTGCGAAATTTGAGACAGGTGAGCAACTCAGCCCCGGCGAGATTTCTTCATACTGGAAATCTAAAGCCGTTTCATGGATCAGCTCCGATGTCGGCGGATTTTTTGCGCTGACAGCGAAGAAATCCTATTACTTCTTGGCTGGATATGAGAGCTCCGACGGGACCGGGATCTACGATTACCGATCATATTCGATGCTGTTGTCGGCGCTGGCATTCGATTTCGGGATGAAGATTCCTTTCGGCTTGATAATGCCACTCGCGATTGTCGGAGTGATTGTCACCCGTAAGAGATGGAAAGAGCTGCTGCCGCTGCATGCAATGATCTGGCCATTCGCGGCGATAGCCATCTTCTTCACAGTCAATGCTTCTGTCAGGCTTCCAGTGGTGCCGTTCGTGATAATGCTCGCTGCAGCAGCGGTGCATACTATATGGTCGCTATCCAAAGCGCGGAAGTTGAAGACAATTGCTGTACCCTGCTTAGTCGGCATCGTGCTGCTGATAATACTGAATCTGAATCTCTTCTCGCTGGGCAAGACCAATCCATTCCAGTACCATTTCTCACGGGCGATCGGATTGGAGAGCAGCGCAGACACCGAAGGGGCGATAGCAGAGTATCGTGAAGCCCTGAAATATTATCCCAGTGATGCTCGCTGCCATACGAGACTTGGGCATCTCTTCTTCTCCATTGGCAAAATTGATGAAGCCGAGACTCACTTCATCAGCGCCCTGCAGTCCGACCCCTATTCTCCGTCAGCGAACAGCAGCCTCGGCAAAGTCTATCTCCGCAAAGGCAACCCTGAGATAGCAAGGATCTACATCAACGATGCATTCGTAAAGGGGCGCGAACTGCCGGAAGTTCTCGTCACATGGGCTGAATTGATGGAGGGAATCGGAGAAGCCGATTCTGCAGAGATGTTCTACAAGCAGGCGCTCGACAAATCGACCTCGATATCATTTCATGCGAATCTTCTCGGCAATTACTATGTGAAGACGGATCAGATCGATTCGGCGTACAAGTACTTTGGCATCGCAGTCAGGAACAACGAGGATTATGTGACCGCAAGGGTGAACCTCGCGAACGTGAAGCTGGCTCTTGGTGACACGACCGCGGCGGTCAATGACTACACATCCATTCTCGAAACGAACCCCGACCTGATTCAGGTCTGCTTCAATCTCGCGGCGGTGCACTTCATGCAGCGTCGTCCACATGAGGCGCGCAGATACGTCGAGCGCTGCCTCACCATCAATCCGACATATCAACCGGCATTGCAGCTATTGCAGATGCTGGATGGGAAGTAGCGCGCGCCACGGATCGTCATCTTCATCTGAGGTTTGTGTACCCTTCGAAGCTCAGGGACTGTGTCCTCGCGTACCAACGAAGAAGAACGCGCTGCCGACAATGGTTCTCCGCCTTCGCGGTGATGACAGCGCCTTCGCGCTGTATATGATCTCATGCCGACTCGCAGGGACTCTTCCCATTCACGACAGCCCGAAGGGCTGTCATTGCGATGCAAATCGGAATCCAGTTCTGTCTCTTTCTGGATACCGACTTTCGTCGGTAAGACAACGCCTATGGCGTTGTTGGGGCTGTCAGGAAGGGATTCCTGACAGCGCGTAGAAATCCGACATATCAACCGGCATTGCAGCTATTGCAGATGCTGGATGGGAAGTGACATCGTGGCTCTACTCCTGGCACTTGCCGCGGGACCTCAGGAATTATAGGTTTAAGCGAATCGACGTATAATCTAATACTTCCGGCGGCGTTCGATCATGTAGTTGGAGCCGGCGAGTTTCTTGGTGTAGTTCTTCAGATCGGCGAGCATGTGCGACATCTCCCCCACGTGAGTGAACATCTGGTCGAAATTCACAACAACTGCAATCGAAATTGTCAGCAACGGAAATAGCTCTTCAACTCCTCGCCGATTCGTCGTCACGATTTTCCCGCGCTCGCGGTCTTCTTTCTTATACTTGTACGGAATGATACTATCGAATGTCTTTATAATGTTCGAATTAACTATCTCGACCTTATCGTACGGTACAATGAAAATGAAATCATCACCGCCTACATGCCCCACAAAACCGTCCGGTACAAGATCATAGACGATGTCCCTGATAATGTGCGCCGTCAGCCGGATCACCTTGTCGCCGTATAGATAGCCGTAATAATCGTTGTAGGCCTTGAAATTGTCTATATCAAGATAACAGACCGCAAAAGTGCTGCCTTCCAGAATGTAGTCCTCGATTGCCCTTTCGATCAAGACCGGCCCCGGAAGGCGCGATGTCGGGTTCACTCCAAGATCGCGTTTGGAGCGCTCATAGAGCATCTGCAGCTTGATTCCAAATATGGCACTATCCCATTCTCCGGTAAACAAGTCGGCGGCGCCGTGAGCGAAGGCTATCTGATACGTATCGAAAGTCGCATCGGAATGGTACATGATTATTGGAACGCTGGAAAGTGCCGGCGTTTCTCTCGCACTGTCGATCACGTCCATCTCAATATCCATATTGCCGGATGCCGCAAGGAGTATGATTTCGAGCTGATACTTCTGATGCAGGCGCAGGAGCTGCTCAATACTGTCGAAAAGGTGAATCGTGGTATCTACCCATGTGATCGTGTCGGGTAGAAGCCTTGCAATCTCGGTACCGTCTTGACGGACCGCGACATGAAACGAACGCTTCCTCGTATTTCGTTCAGATTCAGCCAGCTTAAGAATATCGTTCTTGTAATAGACCTGCTCGGTCATCCCGGCCTCATGCCCTGGGGTGAAAACTCTTGTGCACTTCCTGCAGATATTCCCGATCCAAATGGGTATAAATCTGCGTAGTAGATATATCGGCATGGCCAAGGAATTCCATTACTGTCCTGATATCCGCCCCCGCTTCGATCATATGGGTGGCGCACGAATGCCGTATTGTGTGGGGAGTTGCGGTGAACCTGAAATTACACTGATCAGCATATTTCTTTAGCATTTTCCAGAGTCCCATTCGCGAAAATCCGCCCCCAAGCCGGTTCAGGAACAGCTCGCTCTGCGAGGATGCGCGTACGAGCGCAGGGCGGCCCGTCTCCAAATAGTCCACCACTGCTTCGTGAGCAAATCGCCCAAACGGAACGAGCCTCTCCTTTCCCCCCTTGCCCATCACCCTGAGCAGCTGAAGCTCAAGTAGCAAATCCGAAATCTGAACCTTCTGTACTTCCGAGATACGCAGCCCACAGGCATACCACAGCTCCAGAATTGCTGTATCTCGAAGCCCCAGGTGGGTCGATTTATCCGGCGTGTTGATCAGTCTCTCCATCTCTTTCTGGTCTAGAATGCGAGGCAGTTTTCGCATCAGACGGGGACCCTCGATAGACACGCACGGATTCTTGTCCGTAATCCCCTCCCCTACCGCGAACTTATAGAAGTGCTTTAGGGTTGAGAGTCGTCTGGCTATAGTTGCCGGATTGAGCCCCTTGTTTCGCAGTTTCAGCAAATAGTCGTAAATCTTCTCTGTGGGCGTTCCCAGCACATTAATATTTGATGACCTGCACCATCTGAGGAAATCGGTCATATCGGAATCATAGCTATCGATCGTATTCTGAGACAGATTCAGATCGACCGATAAGTGGGAGCGGAACAGCTCAAGAATCTCATCGTTTTTCATTCACCACACCCTGTCTGGATTCGCACACGGGCTTTATATATGCCCGTCGCAACGGTTCCAGCAACAAAAAAGCGGGCATAAGCGAAACAGCCCGGCAACTGCCGAGCTGTTTCAAACTAAGAAATCGAACGAATATTCTACATGAAGAGAGGTGCAAGAACAAGCGATACCATCGCCATGAGCTTCACCAGAATGTTCATAGAGGGACCGGATGTATCCTTGAACGGATCACCCACAGTGTCGCCAACAACAGCGGCCTTGTGAGCAAATGATCCCTTGCCGCCATGGGCTCCGCCCTCGATATATTTCTTGGCATTGTCCCATGCACCGCCACCATTAGCCATCATGAGTGCCAATAGCACACCGGTCAGCGTCGCACCTGCAAGCAGCCCGCCGAGAGCCTCTTTGCCGAGAAAACTGCCGACGAGAATCGGAGCAACAATAGCAAGCAGACCTGGGACGATCATTTCCTGCAACGCACTTATAGTGGCGATTTGGACGCAACGGTCTGAGTCAGGCTTCGCTTTGCCTTCCATGAGACCCGGAATCTCCTTGAACTGCCTTCTCACTTCATTGACCATCTTGAATGCTGCCTTTCCGACAGCGGTCATAGTCAGGGAAGCAACCACAAACGGCAGGATTCCGCCGAGGAACAATCCGACAATCACGCGCACGTTGAGAAGGTTGATCGTGTCAAGCTTCACGGTTGAGGTATAGGCGGAGAAAAGTGCAAGAGCTGTCAGAGCAGCCGAACCAATGGCAAAACCCTTGCCGATGGCGGCAGTCGTGTTGCCAAGAGAATCGAGCTTGTCTGTGATCTTGCGAACATTCTCTCCAAGTCCCGCCATTTCGGTGATGCCACCAGCGTTGTCGGCAACAGGACCGTAGGCATCGACCGACATTGTCACACCGATTGTGGCAAGCATACCGACTGCTGCGATACCGATGCCGTAGAGATCAGCAAGCTTGTATCCGACGAAGATTGCAACGCAGATCACTATGACCGGCAGCGCAACCGATTCCATGCCGATCGCAAGGCCGGAAATGATATTGGTCGCAGGGCCAGTCTCGGATGCCTTCGCGATGACGCGAATCGGTTTGCCTGACGTATAGTATTCGGTCAGGAGTCCAAGCGTAATCCCGGA
>JAHJOQ010000095.1 GCA_018820315.1 Candidatus Zixiibacteriota bacterium
CAACCTCGTCCCTTGGTTTGCCGGACAGTCTCATCAGATACATCAAGCTCAGATAATCGTTGCACCGGCGTTTGCTGTGATTGCCGAGCGTTTGATGCAAGAGCCGCATCACCTTCTCTTGTGCACCATCCCTCATCATAGCGAGCACTCGGCTCGTGCGGATTAGCAAAGCTGAGATGAGCAGGTCACGGCGCTTGCGGATTTCAGCCAGGATCTTCGCCTCGATGAAACAGTCGCTCGCCTGCTCTCCTATTTCAAAGCGGATGATGAACGAGCGCGACTGGATCTCGCCGAGTTCGCCTCCAAGAGGCTCAATGCCTGTGGTGTTCAGTAGGCACTTAGGCCGCTCGACAACCGTCTCGGTGTCCGTGCCGCTTTTGCGCTTCTCTTTGGCGATGCCGGTAACGCTGGTTAGGATGAAGGTTGTCAGGTCCTCGGTCATCTGCCTGACTTCGATGTTGTCGAGGACGATTAGCGGATTTTGTGAACCGTCGGTGTAGTTGGCCGCATCTGTGCTCTTCTTCTGCTGCGGTTCTCCGTAAAGCAGCGCAGAGATCAGTTTGCTCGCAGTGGTCTTGCCCGAGCTTGCAGGACCTTCAAATCGCATCATCGGTCGAGTTCCGGCGAAGTCAAGCAAGAGGAAGCAAGATACCCACTCAAGAATCAGGTCTCGGTTCCCTGGCGCGCAGGTGAGGTTATTGTGAACGAGTTCTGTTAGCATCCGATCGGCTTCCACAAGATTAGCTTTGGGAACGAAATGTATCGGTGCCATCTTGCGGGATCCCTCAAGAATGATGCCATCCTCGTTGCCGCCGTTTTTGATGATCTCCACACCCTTAGGCGTGATTCTGGCAATCTCGTGCTCGGCATTGTTGAGGTTGTAGTACACCGTGTAGTTTGAAACGTCGGAATGCAGCCAGGATGAGTGCTCCCTTACCTCTCCTCTCTCAACCGCCAGATTCGAAAGCACCTCGTAAAACGTGCGCCCGCCGGTTGTCGTCTGTACCATGCCTGTGTGTTTATAGAGTGTCGAGGCATAGAGCCGTTTGCGTCCGCGGTCCGAGCTGTCCATCCACAGAATCGTATCCTCAAAGAACATGAACGGTTCGGCATGGGGAGTGTGGAAGAATTGTGCTCCATGGTCCGTGAACCATTCATATGCTGCCTCCGCGGCAACCCTGTAGTCAGGTGATGGCGTGGCTGCAAGAACCTCATTCAATCTTGCTTTGCAGGATCCAGGCGTGGCGTCGTACGGCCGCATCTCTGCCCTTCGCTGATGTCTCTCCTTGGAGCGCTGTTCCTTTTGGGTTGCCGTAACTTGTGCTCGCAGTGTGGCAAGGGACGGTCCCTGTTTTCCGCATTGATCCCTGATGAGTCTCAAGTGTCTATCCTGCTCCAATGGGGGTAGCTGGCCAATATCGAGGAGTATCGGTTCAAGCAAGCGGATGAGCTTTTCCTCGGATACGTCCGTCGGCAGACTGGAGATGCTGAATTCGAGTGGTGTTTGTGCCCTGGCCAACAACTCCTCGAATTCCAGCACAGTGTGACCTGCCGCGAAATAGTCATTGACGTCGATCTTGGCCTCAGACAACAAGCGCTCTGCATCGCTGATATCATCCGGCGAATGGCCGTCGAGACGGCTCTTAACCTCGTGCGCATCTATCGTTGCGTCTATACCAAATCTCTCATACAATTCACGCCGGGCATTCTCGCGTGGCTCGTCCAGCGGAAGTATCACGACCTTCGCCTGTATCTGATTGCTGGCAAGGACTGAGGCCGTCTTGAGAGCGCCATTCAGTCCGGCCTGAGAAATCTCGTTATCCTGGCAGATGAAAACTGTCTTCACATTCCGAAGACGCGCCACCAACCGTTCCCTGTCCGCCTCACGAATCTGGACGGTCGCAGGCGAGACTGCAGGAAATCCGTGGTCCATGAGTGAGATGCAATCGGTGACCCCTTCGGTGATGATCAGTCGCTCAGGATTGGATAGCAGGCAATCTTCATTGTAAAGATGGCTGTTGTCAATGCAGATAGCGATGTGCTTGTGTTTATTCGTGTCGTGAACCGGCAGCTTCTTGTACTTGCCTTGTTCCCACGGGTTGTCGGGGGTCAGTGGAGTCTTGCGACCGATCATGAAGACCACACGGCCACGGCTCCAGTATGGAAACACGATTCGCCGGTCAAAGAATGGCTGAAGTTCACCCTGCTTCGTGACGCGAAATGCGCCTGACGCTACCAAGTCTTGCGGACTGAAGCCATGTTCTTTGCCGGTCAGTGTGCGGATGATACCTTTGCCATTGCCGTTGTCCGCATAGCCAATGAGCAGCTGCTCCACGGTTTCATCCGAGATTCCGTACTTAGACCTGAACCAGTCGAGCACCTCCTGATTGCTCTTTAGCGCCTGATGATAGAACTTCGCCATAGCCGACAGCACATCGAAGACGCGAAGTTCAATGACGCGCCTGGCCTCTTCTCGTGCCAGTTCATCCGAGGAAAGCCCGTATTTGGCCAGAGGCGGCAGGCCAGCTTTGACCGCCAGGAAATCACGTGCCTTACGATGGCTCTCAGGCATGGAACCCGACTGCCCTCGTGTAACCTGTCCTGACTGGATGAACTCGACAAGCTGGAGCACATCTCCGCCCACGCCGCAGCCAAAGCAATACCAGCCCTGTTTGTCTAGCATGATGTGCAGGGAAAGATGGGACTGGCTCTTGTGGTGAGGGCAGTCGCACTGAAGCAGAATTTCGGATTCGTGCCTGATGCGAGCACCGAACAGTTCACGCGCGACATCACCGATGTCGACCTCTGTTATTCGCCTGTAATAGTCCTTCACGTTGTCCGAGTTCTCTCTCGTCATCTGAATCTCACTCCATGGGCAATCTCATTCCAGTCACCTGTTACTTACCGGAAGGAGCACGATTCTGTCGGAAAGGGAGAAAATGAACTTGCGTTTCTGTCGGGTAATGTCGTATTTTAGCATCAGTCAACAAATATCGATAGGACTGAATGCCATGACGAGCTGGCAAGCGCTGGAAGAGGGGGCGCGACGACTGAAGATCGGCAAGTCCACGGGCGACCGTCTGGCTCGTGAAGGCGATCTACCCGCCCATCGGATGGGCTGGGTCTGGCGGTTTGACGCCGAGGAACTGGATGCGTGGGTGAAGAAACGTCCGTCAAAAGACAATAGGCCGCGCCCACGAAAGGGATGAAAATGTTACGGCGTATATTCGGTAAGGGCCAAGACTTCGATTTGTCAACGTATGAGAATGACTTGACGGTGAGACAGGTGAGAACCGCAATGGTCTATGCTCATGTCCTTAATCGAGGCGGCAAGGGCGTGAATAACCCCGTGGACGACTTGTAGAGGAGAAGCGAGGGTGTTTTATCCGAAACCATATATCACCCAGGCCCAAGGCTTGCATCCGATCTAACAATTTGCAATTACGAAGCTTGTGCCGATTCTGGTATTGCGGTCTTATCCCGCAAATTCGCGGACCATGGGTGTTATGAAGAAACCATATAAACATTGTTAGTCCGACGGAGTATCAGGTTGTAAACAATGGATACGAGAGAACTCATCCTCAAGCTGAAGTACAATCCCAGAGCGGTTCTGGAACTCCAACCGAGGGAGTTCGAAGAAGTCGTCGCTGAACTTCTTGCTGGAATGGGTTGGGAAGTCAATCTTACGCCTCCCTCCCGAGATGGTGGCTACGATATCCTCGCCGTGAGTTCCGATCAGACTCGGCTGCAGACCTCATGGATTGTGGAATGCAAGAAGTACCGGGAGGACAGACCCGTTGGCGTTGAGGTGACCCGGGGTCTCCTCGGGGTGAAGGCGCATATCGGTGTACCTAATGCCATCATAGTTTCGACAAGCGGATTCACCGGTGGCGCCATCGAACTCAGCCAAGCCCGCCACGATCTCCATTTAGTCGGAGCCGATGAGCTTTCAGATTGGATTGATCATTATGCTGTTTCACCCAAGGGAGAGCCTCATTCGACCGCCAAGGCCTTCCTGTCGTGCTTCATCAGTTATTCACACGAAGATGAACCTTTCGCACAGAAGCTGGCCGCTGCCCTCCGACGGAATGGAGTAAGAGTGTGGTTCGCCTCTGACGACATTCGTCCAGGCGAGCGGATTCGGGACCAGATCAAGAAGGCAATCGCAGCATTCGATAGACTGATTTTTGTTCTGTCTGAGAGCAGCATGAAGAGCAACTGGGTAAGAAGCGAAATCCTCGATGCTCTTTCTAGAGAGCAATCAGGGAGTCAGAACGTTCTCTTCCCCATCGGCCTAGCTCCAATTGAGGAGATCCAGAGATGGGAGTCGTTCGATGCTGACTCGGGAAGAGATCTTGCACGGGAGATCCGCTCATATTTCATCCCCGATTTCTCCGGTTGGAAGAATCCGACCTCCTTCGAAACGCAGCTGCAACGTGTGATCAACGCGCTGCATGTTCGTGATCGGCAGGAAGCAACTGATCAGAAGCCATCCATTGACATGTCTGACGGAATCAAGAAGCTCGCCTCATCAAACGTCAGAGGGATTGCCGATAGGCTTTGCGCACAGATAGATGACGTTTTCTCCCAACCCATTGAGAACGCAGACAAAATCCGAATGTTGGAGCGTCTTTTCTGCTCGGAGATCGAGGATTCGCTTGAGAGCATCTCGAGTTGCGAAGACAAACGCCAGAAGGCTGAATCCAAGGGAGAGAAAGCCTCAAATCTAGCGGAGGCGCTTGGCTCCGGGATTACTGGGATAGGCATGGCGAGGATTGCCTGTGACCTGAAGCACAAGAAACACGCTCTTGAGGCTGCGCTTGACGAACTCAGGTTCCTGACCAAAGATAGCAAGGATCTTCCGAATCTGGGTGACTCCCTGAAGAGAGTGGTACGAGTGACGCTTCAAGGGTAGACGAAATGGATCCATGTACCCAAGTGCGGGTTAACAACAGCATGCAGTCGGACGGCCGCTTCGCGGTCGCCGCTGATGCTGAGCGTTAGGCATTAATGTAGGACATGTCTATAAATGGATAAAAGATATCAAATATTCGTAAGCTCGACTTATGCTGATTTGAAAGAAGAGCGTAGCAAGGTGATGCAAACCATTATGGAAATGGATTGTATTCCAGCAGGTATGGAACTATTTCCGGCAAGTGATGAAGAGCAATTCGAGTTTATTAAGCGAATAATTGACGATTGTGATTACTACTTACTAATAATTGGTGGAAGATACGGTTCAATTACAAATGAGGGCATAAGTTTTACTGAGCTAGAGTACGATTATGCGCTATCTCTTGGTTTAAAAGTTATCGCTTTTTTGCATTCAGAGCCAAATAAAATATCAGTTGAAAAGTCAGACATAGACCCTGCTCTTAGACAACGTCTTCAGAATTTTCGAGATAGAATATCAACCGGTAGATTGGTAAAATTCTGGAAAAATGCAGATGAGCTTCCTGGCTTGGTCGCCCTAAGTCTAACAAAGACGATTAAGGCCTATCCTGCTATCGGGTGGGTGAGGGCGAACAAGGCAACAGAAATACAAAATCTAAAGGACAGTCTGCAGGAGCTGATCAAAGGTGGCGTACAAGAATTAGGTATCCAGGAAATCAAAGATAGTCGGAAAAGCTATGGAAACTACTTTACGCAAGTGGCTTCACAGGCAAAAGTTAGTGTTGAAAGTGTTCTTGTTACTGGTGGTTTTATACCTGGTGTTGAACTCTCTGAGCTCATATCTGAATTAAGCCGGGTTCGCTTCCATTTCTATCTGCTTGATCCAGCTTCCAGCCACTTAAAGCAAAGAGAGCAAGATACTAAGGACAAGTATCCGGTTGGAAAAGGAGGTGATGGATATCAAGATATCATCGACTTGACCAAAGAAATTCCTGAAAGAGTGTTTTTAGACTATTACGACGAATACCCGTTTTGGCATTACGTTATGATAGATAATGAAACCCTATATTTAAGCTCTAACCCGCTGGGAGCAATCGGCTATTCGACAAGTCCAGTTTACATCTTGAAGAATAATGGAAATTCAAAGTCACTTTTTGAGCTTCATCGAGAGCATTTAAGGGTGTTATCTAGAAATGCGGAAATAAGAAAGACTATTCTCGATAATGCCTAACAAGCAAATGCACTCGGATTGCAATACCCTCCGCTCTGCTACAGGCATTGCAGCCGGTGATTTGAGCGTTATCCTCTCACTTCCTTCCGGTGAAATCTGAGCAAGTAGCCCTCGACGAATCGGCAGGCCGCCTGCCTGTCGGAGCAGAAGAATACCGAGATGCCGGAGTCGACGACGATGGAAAGAACAGTTCCGAGAACGGCGTTGGGGTGCGCACCGGAGCGGTAACGCCCGCCGAGGATGTCGCTGAGGTCGGCCTCAACGACGATGCACGCGGACGCATACCCGGAAAGGCGCTGGAGTTCCCTCTTGAACCGTTTCCGGGAACGGATGACGGTGGAGACGAAGTCCTCGAGGGTCTTGCGCTACACCGCCACGGAATCCTCATGCCCCTTGACGGAGTAATTCTCCGGCGAAGAGGGCGCGGCAGACGATCTCTGTACAGTCAGACTCGAAAGCGAAGCAGGCTTGACATCGAATAGTTCGTGACCGCTCTTCCTTCAGTCATGCGGCCCCCGCGGCTTTGGGGCTGGGGCTGACAGCGGTACTGTCACCCACACGCACTACTTTGAAGGCCTCTTCCCCAAACTCTCGTGTGAGAAAGCCGGTGAAGATGCGGGAAATTGCCCACCCGACCTCAGTCGCCGCATCGACCACACAGGAGTGTTTCTTCGGGTCCAGGCAGAATGACGCATGCAGGCGAATCATCGACCGGCCATAAAGGAATTCAGTGGCGAGCACCGCCAAGAGCAGGGACTCTTCGACGTCCTGGATCGGGACCTTGGAGTCGAAGCTGTATCTGCAGAGTTCTCGGTTCATGGTGTTTTCTCCATTTCATTCAGTGCGATATGTCAGGGGCGCCCGGGCCGGATGGTGTCGGCAATTGCTTATATGCTGACAATGCATCCGACCCGGTCTATACCTACCGGGGCTTAGCCCTGATCGTCGGGTTGTTATACGTAATCACCCAATCCGGCTTCCTTGAAGACTGTGCGTATCTTCTTGATCAAGTCGTAAATCGTCCCGCGTGGTATACCTGTCTCGCAGGAGATCCTTGTTACGGTGTAGTTCATGAGACGCTGGCACAGTTCGCGCAAATCGGGTGGGAGTTGCTCCATTGCCTGTTGAACGCAAATGGATAGTTCCAGCATCTCAACTACTGGCCGTGATAGCTTACCTGTACGAAGCTGACAGTCTTCGCAGTCGAAAGTCTCCATCCGCTTGACGGAGCAACCCTCATCGTCTTCCAGCAGGTCATCTAAGGAGCAACGGCACAGACGATAGTCCCGGAGGCCTGCTGTCCGAGCTTTAATTATTGTGGCGATTGCGTGGTTAACCACGCGATCAATGAAAGTGCTACGCTGGGCGCGTGCTGGGTTAAATTTCGGAAGCCGGCGAAGCAGGTCGAGTTTGAGTTCTTGTACCAAGTCATCTCGGTCAGATTCGGTGAAGCCGTAACGTCCAATTAACTCCCCCACCTTGTACTCGACGAGTTGAGTGGCATACTCGTCGATTCCTTCAATGCGACTTTTGGATCCCATTTGTCCCTCCTCGAGGCCGAGGAGGAGTTCGTGTGGGTGCCGACTTGTACCGAGAGGGCTGGCCTATATGAAGAGAGCGGAGATGTCATGGGCCGCCGGTATTGACGACACCCACAACAACCTCCGCTCTTCGGCCAGTTAATTGTCTGGTGTTTCTGTTTTTCCTGAAGAGTATCTACACTTAAGCCTTCTCCCTCACAGTCATGCGGACAGGCAAGCCGTCAGCAATTACAAGCTCATCGATTATGAAAGACTGATCTCGATCGAAGATATTGAACAGTTCCGCCCACTCTTCTTTGATGATGAAATCCTCCTTGCCGTGCGATGGATGCGGGCCGTTGTCCTTGCCAATGAGAAACAGTCACAGTACGGTTGGCGGCGGATCGAACTGTGGTTCGCCATCGAGAACAGGAAGTAGCACGATGCGACCATGATTCAGCTTCTGCGCCAGTTCGACTAGATGTATCCTGCCAGAACTCAAACTTGACTTCGTCATTTCTTTCGACACGTAAGTCCTCCGCAGTGTCAATTATGATTCTTAACTTGATGGGGGCTCCGGCGCGTCGGTTGTTAACCCTCACAATTCAGCCGACCAACATCCGATCAATCTCCGAGAGATCCTCCGTTGGCGATCTGTGGCCTGACAATCGCAATCTGTATGCCACAGATACTATAATTGTCTAAGTGATGGAAGGCGACCGCGTTACATGAAGGAGGTTCGGTGCAGAGGCTTAGTAGTTGCGGCAAGAATCCGATTGATTAACACGATCAATTCACATTTCTAGGATCATTTCCCAGTGGTTTTTTCTTGCCAGGCATTTCGATACTTCGCAACTGTCGCTGGATCAGCACCGGTCTGCTGTACTATCGAGGTATTGGTTGCAGTGGGATTTGCTTCGAACAGTCTCCCGAAATACTCGGTCTTGAAATTCTCTAATGCCACTCGGAATTTGTCTTGCGTGTAATCTGATACCTTCGCTGACAGCGGCCGCGGTTGTCTTCTTGAATCATCGGATTTGTGGACTTTCGAATACTGTGGTGCCAAATTCCGGAATGTCTTATTCTTGCCGATATGGTCCGCCAGCAGTCTTAGGTATACTAAACTGGGAGACTGCAAATGACCGGTACTCGCCGAGATAAATGGTACCGCTTGAATACGTGCGCAGACGATGTCCAGAGACAGTGGGACGCCGACGTAGCATTTGTAGCCGAAAGGTAGTTCAGGTACAATTGTACCGTCCACATCTTCCACGAGCCCAGCTGTTTCTTCACCTCCGATATAGTCAAAGAAAGCACTTGAGAATTCTGTCATACACGATCGCAAGTATTCATACCCGGTGCTGGGGAGTTTTTCCTGTTTGATGAACTTCTTCACTTTCTTGTACTCGATCAACTTCTTACGGACGCGGCGGAACACAAATCTCAGCGTATGCTCCAGCTGCCTCACGTTACCGAGCCAGCCATACAAGAGCATGTTCACCACGAAATCAAAAGGCAAGCAAGATATGCGCTCTCTCCCTTCCTGATTTGACTCTACAAGGAAGCGCGCTGTCAGGTACGCGATCTCTGCGAACGTTTTTCGGAGTGGAGCCATCCTGATCGGTATGCCGCACAGTCTGTAGTACAGGTCATCGCGAAACTTGAGTTCCTGCCTGCATTCCGCCTTGTCGATTTCCCGGTTAGTTGCAGCAATAATGCGAACATCGACTTTCATCTGCTTCCCCGCTTCGCCGACTCTCTCATAGCTCCCGTCCTGGAGGAATCGTAGCAGTTTCTTCTGCGCTTCGGGCGTCAAGTCACCGATTTCATCCAGGAACAGTGTGCCTCCGTCTGCAAGCTCAATGGCTCCCTGTCTGTCCTTGTTAGCGCCGGTAAACGCTCCTTTAACATGGCCAAACAACTCCGAAGAAAGAAGCTCAGTTGGAAGTCCCGCCAAATTGGCTTTTTTGAGAGGTCCTTTCCTACTCTTGCTGTGTCTATGGATGGCGTTGCACACAAGTTCCTTACCAGTGCCAGTTGCACCCAGAATGAGTACCGGGTCGTCATTGTCAATACACTCATCAATGGCAAAATACACTCCCTGTTTTGTGATGCCCCACAGTCGATCTTCATCACAATACTCCCGCCATCGTTCTGGATACTGAGCCTGCTCTTCAAGTCCACTCTGATAGGGACTCATCCATCGTGATTTAACGAACCACTCGTATGCCGTTTCGGCGGCTGTTAATCTGTACTCGAGGAATCGCTCATACCTGTCGTTAACCTTGACACGCTGCTTGGTCTGCGTATGTTGGGCCTTCTTAACCATTGCATCAGACATCCGAATCCATATTTGTACAGCAATTGCAAGCCCGTTGCGCCGCCGAGCTAACATCCAGGCATGCCTCGCTATCTACATGTACGGAAACTTGCTCGTGTAGTTTCTCGTTGAGAAGTCTCACTAGCGCCCCCTATCCATGGCAGTGCTTCTCTACGATCTTAAGCGAATGAAGAGCGTCTCGCGAACGCCCGGAAGTTGGATTCATCGCTGAGGAGACAGAAGTAATTTCGGGATTCGTGTTGTCACCTTGTCGCAAGGTGATGAGATTCCGACTAGAATACCCGACCTGATAATCTATTTCAAACGCTCATCATGCAGCTCCAACCACATCTTTCGCTGGCGATTCCAGTAAGGAATTGCGGCAATAGGGCGAACGTCCCTCTCGCGGATTAGATCGTGACCTTTTACAGTGCGGGGCAGAAACAGGAGGGTTTCTTGAATGTCGGGTGCGAGGTTGAGGAGCATCATGATCTGCGTGATCCGAGCGCGCGTCACGTGGCCCAGCCGCGCCAGATAAGCATAGTCTTGCACTTCGCCTCTACGAATCAGCTCATCTAAGCGGATCGCCAGGGCCATCAGCTTCGAGATGCGCGGTATGTTGCCAGCTTCCACGCTTCGGCATGCGACTCGCTGCTGGGCACGATTTCGCCGCCCGTTCTTGGGCTTGAGAGTGAACGAGACCTGCAACTGGGTAAGCTCGACTCCTGCTGTATCTGACCCGCGGCGTTTCATGCTATATCCTCTCTATCACGAAGGTCCGCCTCGGTACACAGTGCCTTGATGCCCAGTGAACGGAAGGTGACGGTCACTTTGCCGTCCCGTCCGTCGTATCCAACACGCTCGATCAGGAGCCTGATAAGCCTGGACTGTTCACGAGGACTCAGCGATTCCCAGACCGGATCAAAGGCGGAAAGCGCCTGGGTCAAGTCTACTTCATCGACAGCTTCTTGCTTGAGCGATAAGACTTCTTCACGGATGGCGATCGTTCGCTGTTCCAGTACACGTATCCGATCCTGCAGATCCGCAAGCTGGTCAGTGACCGCTACTCCGTCAGAAGCAGAGGCCGAAGACACGCTTACAAGCTTCCTGACTCTCGCGTGCGACTTCTTGAGTTCTCGCTCGGAACTCCGCTGCTCAGTTCCCAATTCATCCAGACGCTTTTCGCTCTCTTCTCGTAATTTGGCCAAAGTCGTCCTGACGATCATCTCATTGCTTCCTATCGTCATTGCTTCCTATCGCTCGAATGTGTTCGACTATCGCACTCTCGATTTCCTGAGCATTCACCGATTTAGTTGGGCAAGAAGACCAGCCACGCTGCTGTGCGTTCAGGCAGACGTAATATCGATACCGTTTGTTCTTCTTCTGCGTGTAAGCGTGGATCATGCCTGTGCCGCACGGCACGCAGTGAAGTAGTCCCTTCAGGAGCGCCCCATACTTGTTCCGTACGTCTTTGCCGCCAGTCTGACCATTCCGTCGGAGTGTATCCCGGGCGCGCTGCCACACATCAGCGTCCACAATCCCGTCGTGCTCGCCTTCGTAGATCGTTCCCTTGTAGTCGACTTTGCCAAGGTATGTCACATTCGTGAGCAGTCTGAAAAGGCTGTTCTTGGTGAACGGTTTCCCGCCACGTTCCCGGCCTTTCTTGGTGATCAGCCGCTTGGTCCGCCATCCCCTACGCTCGAGTTCTTGCACTACCAAAATCAGCGACTTGTGCTCCAGGTAGAGTTCGTAAATAGCCCGTACCTGTGTCGCTTCATCCTCGTTAACGACCAACCTGCCGCGTTCCCGGTCCACGTCATATCCCAGGACAGGCTGGCTACCGATCCATTTGCCCTTCTTACGCGCAGCGGACATCTTATCGCGCGTGCGCTCAGAGATGATCTCCCTTTCGAACTGAGCGAAAGAGAGCAGGATATTAAGAGTGAGCCGTCCCATAGAGCTCGTCGTATTGAACTGCTGGGTAACCGAGACGAAGCTCACGCCATGCTTGTCAAACAGCTCCATCATGCGGGCGAAGTCCAGCAGGCTCCTGCTGAGACGATCCACCTTGTAGACCACCACACAGTCGATTTCATCCGCTTCGATATCGGATAGAAGGCGTTGAAGAGCGGGCCGCTCGATGTTGCCGCCGGTGAAACCACCATCGTCGTAGCGCGCCGATAGACAAATCCACCCTTCGTGCCTTTGGCTCGCGACGTAAGCCTCGGCCGATTCCCGTTGGGCATCGAGGCTGTTGAACTCCTGCTCCAACCCTTCCTCGGTCGACTTGCGTGTATAGATGGCACAACGGATGGTTCCACTGGTCACCGAAGCTGACTGGTCATTTAATGACCTATCCTGCACACTATTTCTGCTCATGCGTTCCTCTTCACGGAACTGCGGTTGCCGCCATTACCAGTTCCGCCACCACTGATTCCAAAGAAAAGGAATCCGTTCCACCTGCTGCCGGTGATCTCGCGTGCAATCGCGGAGAGGGATTTGTAGCGGCGATCATTAAACTCGAAACCGCTGTCGAGGACTTTGACCAAGATGTCTCTGCCTTGGAACTCGCGGACGAGAAGCGTCCCCGGCAGAGGCAGCCTTTTATCTCGGGAGGATGAAATACAATTCTTGGTTGTTCTCGCCATCACTTCAGCAGAGCCAAGCCCTGCTGAATCACGCGGTGCACGCATTCGGAGGTCTGCGTCGTTAGCCAACTCCTCTGCGCGCTTACGTGCTCGCTCGGAAAGGTCGCCTTCGGCCAACGCCTGAAGCCGCCAGGCGATGCGCTTTCGGAGAAACTCTTTGTGACGGGAGCGGCTCTCCTCACCGAAGACTTCGAGATACTTCTCCCGGAGTTCTCCTACCGTCATTCGCGAGAGTTCCCGAATCTCCTTGTATGTTGCTGTATTCATCCGAAGCCTCCTCGGCTCAATCTCTTCGCCTGTTGCACGACCTACACCACAATCTGCGGGCGTTAACTCGCTCATACACGTACGCTACAGTCTCCGCGAACAATCAAGTGGTTTCTCCTTAATTGTCTCTGATTCTTCAATGTCCGCCGCATTACGCCGCTCAGTTCCGATATCGGGGTCGAATCTGGCACGTTTTCGCCGACGCATGAAGCCCTTCGCAAGAATCGATGCGATCTCCGCAGTGACCTCCGCGACTGCAACCGGGATGTGTTCCGTTGATTGCATCAGGTCCTCCTTCGCGGGGACCGTAGAAGGGACTGCCGTGGATGCCGTGAGCTGTAGGTGATGATCGTCGTGGACGATCAATGAGCGCCCGCTCGGTACCGCTTGAGAGCGATATCATCGGCACCCACCACGGTCTCCGTTCTCACGGCCGCTTCCGCAGTCTGGTGATCCGCTTATCGCCGGACTCTTATTGTCCGGCTTCCAGCAGATACATACCGGAAAGGAGTTCGGAATGTCGGACAGGGTGCCGTCGTACAACCGGACTGTTAAGCAAGGCAACTCGAATAACGGAGAACGGATACGGATGAGTGACGTGGGGTAGGTGAGTGAGACCACGATAAAAACGACAGAGCATAGACCGGGTCAAGCGGGAGGGTTTGGGGTTAAAAAAAACCGCCCGAGGAGGCGGATAATATTGAAGCTCCCCCATGGGCAACCCTGTTAATGACTGTTCTCAATTAGACACAATGTCACCGCTGACTTTGCCCAGAACACGCAGGTTTTGCCCGATCCACGACATCCTAGCCTTCAAGAGGTGGCTTCAGTGTCGGCGGCGTCTTCTTCTTACAAATTGATGACATTGCCTCAGGTTCGAATGGAATGCCCTGAAACACCTGTCCGTAAGTAGCGACGAGCAAGAAAATTCTCTGGAAGTAGTTGATGACAGTCAGTAGATAGTTGAATGAGATATCAGGTACACCTTCGTCATGGACTATAGCCTTCCGCTTCTTATCAATATCTTCCCAGAGTGCCCCACCTTCATGGATCCAGATGTTTTCCCAGTCGTAGATATGTAGACGCTTCCCCATGTATCTCTTCTTGTCCTTCAGGCTCAACCAACGGAACTTGTCGATTTCTCTTTCTACAATCACACCAAAGATGGACTCACTGTCCGGTGAATCAGCGATGTCGCGGAATGTGAAGGACGGGTTACTCTCTTTGAGAACCTCACGAAAAGTATGTAGGTAGACTCGCAGGACATGACAAAGGAACCTCTCGAATATTGAATAGGATGTCTCCAATAACTGTCGCCGCAACAAAGGTAAACCCTTGCTTATGTCATCAGTTACTCTCTTGACTACTTCTCCTGGCATGATATCGTGCACGACTCTCTGTCCTCCAACGGGATCTATCAGGTATTGTGATGATAACTGAATCATCTCTCTAGTTTCGTCTCGAACGAATTCACCTAAGATGCGCTCATCTGTACACGCTCTCTCGCTCAATCTGTAGAAGTTATAAAGGTGAGATAGTTCTATGCTGTATTCCAGGTAAAGTATTTTCCTTTGCATCATGCGTAATTACCTTTCAATAAGCCCGCCAATTGTCAGGCAGAAAACGGTTGCTCAAGCTCACCCTTGTGCAATCGAGCTGTTAAACAATGATACATGTTAAACGGAGAACGAGAGAATTCGGAGAGGACATTCTCGGTGAGAGTGCGCAACCCCCACGGTTGCACTCTCACCCCGTGTTTTCGTTCTCGAATTGGAGAATCTGCTTCCATGCTTGTGTTGCCGCAACTCGTTATCAAATCAAGACTTAGCGTCATCTCTCGCCTCCCGTTTTTCCCGTTGCGTTGTTAACCTTGTTGCCCTGGAAGGTTCGTGGTTTTCAATCAAGCTCCCCGGACAGAACTATCTTAGAACTTTTGAGCCTTTGGTCGAGTATTTCATGAGTGTGGTTTGAGGCAGCCAAGTCACTTACTCTGCAGCGCTCCCTCCCAGCATCCATGTCATCTAAGTACCCGTTCTAATTGGACTTGATCGAGTAACATAGCAATGAGATTGCGGGAGGGTATATGTCCGGAGCCTTCAAGTCAACGTAAAACGTGGGTCAGGGTACACAGAGGAGACAAAACCGCAAGAAAGCGTTTGTAATCAGACAAACTATGTCGTAGCTTTCAGCGACTTTGGTCCCCAATCTCTGACGGCGCTCAGCGCAGTCAGGAGGTGGGAATAGGGCTTCACGGCTGACCATTTTGTTCGTCACAGAATTCACGAAGGTTGGAGTCTTGGTACCTTCACTTGCTCAAAAGCTCGGAATAGTGCGAGTGGGGATAATATGAAGGCGAAAGAGTGTTACGGAGGGCGAGTTGCCGCGTGATATGAAAATGAGGAGCTTGTATGGCATCTGTTATTCGGTATTATGATGGAGTCGGCTCCGTTGCCGTAATCGGCAACTATTTGCCCCGCCAGTGCGGTATTGCGACATTCACTACTGATCTGGTTGAAGCCTTATCGGCAGAGGCGCCCGATATTAACTGCTGGGCGGTTGCCATGAATGACAAACCCGAGGGATATGCATATCCTGGGAAAGTGCGATTCGTAATCAACCAGAACAGACTTGCCGATTACGGTGTGGCATCGGAGTTTCTCAATATCGGCCAGACTGGTATTGTCTGCGTGCAGCATGAATACGGTATTTTCGGCGGACCGGCCGGCAGCCATCTCCTGAAACTTCTCGGAGAGCTTCGCATGCCGATCGTGACAACGCTGCATACGGTATTGAAAGATCCACTTCCAGAATATCGTGAGGTTATGAACAAGCTGGCTGAACTGTCCGACAAACTTATAGTGATGAGCCAGAAAGCTTGCGATTTCCTCAGAGATGTTTATGCAGTTCCGGAGGCGAAAATCGCCTTCATCCATCATGGCATTCCGGATATGCCTTTCATTGATCCAAACTTTTACAAAGATAAGTTCGGAGTGGAAGGGAAAAAGGTGCTTCTCACATTCGGCCTTCTTTCCCCCAATAAGGGTGTTGAATATGTGCTGCAGGCGCTACCGGCCGTCATCAAAGAACATCCCGATATTACCTACATTATCCTGGGAGCAACACATCCGCATATTATAAAAGAGCATGGGGAGGAATACCGTATCAGTCTGCAGCAGCTCGTACGCAAACTCAATATCAGCGATCATGTCATTTTTCATAACCGGTTTGTGGCACTGAAAGAGTTGTGTGAGTTTCTCGGCGCCGCTGATATATATGTCACCCCTTATCTTGAAGAATGCCAGATTACATCAGGGACGCTCGCCTATGCCATGGGAACCGGCAAAGCAGTTATATCAACTCCGTACTGGTATGCGACCGAGATGCTCGCCGACGGACGGGGAATAATCGTTCCATTCAAGAGCCCCGGTGCCATAGCGGATAATATTAATGACCTCCTTGACAACGATGCGAACCTGCATACCATGCGCAAGAGGGCCTATGTATTCTGTCGCGAAGCTACCTGGAAAGAGGTTTCCCGAAGATATCTCGAGGTCTTCAGCGAGGTTCAGCTCAACCGTTCCCAGCACCCCCGCCCCCGACACACGTATATTGAAAACATCAAATCCATCACAAATTTCGAGCTCCCGGAGATGAAACTTGATCACCTGAAAAGCCTGACCGATGATACTGGCATCTTGCAACATGCCACCCATACCGTTCCGGATCGTGGTCATGGTTACTGCACTGATGACAATGCCAGAGCCATGATGGTTGCTGCCATGGGCCGGGAATATCTGGATACCAGCAGCAAGTGCTTCGATTCGCTCTGCAGCCAGTATCTCAGCTTTCTAATGCACTCCTTCAATGACGAGAATGGAAGGTTCCGCAATTTCATGACCTATGACCGGCAGTGGAGTGAGGAGGTGGGTTCCGAGGATGCTCACGGCAGAGCGCTCTGGGGCCTGGGCGAGTCCGTTGCTTTTCTTGGCAATCCCGGACAGAAGGCTATGAGCATGACGCTCTTCAGTAAAGCAATTAAAGCTGTGGAACACTTCGAATCGCCCCGAGCTATCGCTTTTGCCCTGGTGGGCATTCACGCCTACCTGCAAAAATTCTCAGGCGACAGTGAAGTACGCAGAGTTCGAGAGATCACTGCAAACAGACTTTTCGATCAGTTCAATAGCAACGCAACAGAAAGCTGGCCCTGGCTGGAAAACGCTCTAAACTATGCCAACGGAAAGCTGTCACATGCCCTGCTCCTATCCGGCCAATGGATGCAGCGTAGTGACATGGTCGATATGGGAGTCAGATCGCTCAAATGGTTACTCACTATCCAGACCGAAGACGACCATTTCGTACCCATCGGCAATAACGGGTGGTATGAGAAAGGTGGCACAAAGGCCAGATTCGATCAGCAGCCAATTGAGGCCAATGCTATGATAGGAGCCTGCGTCGAAGCCTACAATATCACGCGAGACAGAATCTGGATCGACAATGCCGCCATGTGCTTTAACTGGTTTCTTGGACACAACGACCTGAATACGCCACTTTATGATCCGAAGACTGGCGGCTGCCGTGACGGGTTGATGGCCGACGGCATCAACCAGAATGAAGGTGCCGAATCGACGCTCGCATGGCTGCTTTCGCTGATGACTTTGCAGAAGCTCCATGCCGACGAGATTCTAAGACAACCATCGTCCCAACCAATCGGTTAGCCTAAAGGACTGGTATGCGCGTTGCGATGCTTTCACCGATTGCCTGGCGCACGCCGCCACGACACTACGGTCCGTGGGAAAGTGTCGTCTCCCTTTTGACCGAAGGGTTGGTTTCGCGCGGCTATAATGTTACCCTTTTCGCAACTGCCGATTCGGAGACAAGCGGCAAGCTGCATGCCGTTTGCGCGCGGGGCTATGAAGAAGACCAGTCTGTTGTGCCAAAAGTATGGGAGTGCCTGCATATTTCGGAGCTCTTTGAGCATGCTGACGAGTTTGATATTGTTCACAACAATTTCGACTTCCTGCCCTTAACCTATACTGGCTTTATCACCACCCCGGTCGTTAGTACTATTCATGGCTTTTCATCGCCCGGGATTCTGCCTGTTTACAAAAAATACAATGGCAAAGTGTTCTATGTTTCCATCAGCGACGCCGATCGGTCGCCAGAGCTTGACTACATCAAGACTATACATCACGGCATAGATATAAGCCAGTTTGATTTTCAGCCTGATCCAGACGATTATCTGCTCTTTTTCGGGCGCATTCACCACGACAAGGGCGCCAGAGAAGCCCTTGAAATTGCCAGGGTTTGCAACAGAAAGCTGATCTTGGCGGGAATCATTCAGGATGATGCCTACTATCGCCAGCACATCGAACCGCACCTGGACAACAACAGTGTTGTTTATGTCGGTAGCGTCGGGCCGGTTCAGCGCAATCAGCTTCTTGGTAAGACAACCGCGCTTCTGCACCCCATCAATTTCAATGAGCCGTTCGGCCTGTCTGTTATAGAATCCATGGCTTGCGGTACTCCGGTGATCGCTTTTAACAAGGGAAGCATGCCCGAACTTATAGAGAACGGCAAAAGTGGTTTTCTCGTGAATACAGTGAATGAGGCGATAGACGCTGTTGCACATATAGGAGATATTGAGAGGGCATGCTGCCGTCGCCGCGTCGAGCAGTATTTCACTACCAGTCGGATGGTTGAAGAGTATATTCAGGTCTATGAGACGATTCTCGAAAAGACGGAAAAAGAGGAGCATCGGCACTGACTATGACTATTAACGATTGCATTATAAAGCGCTACGATAAGAACCCGATTCTCACAAAGGACGATATCCCCTACCCTGTAGTCACAGTTCATAATGCTGGCATCGTCAAACATGACGACCGCTACATTATGCTTTTCAGATCGCACAGGCATAACGGGCGCTCCATCATCGGCAGGGCTGACAGCGAGGACGGTTTCTCCTTCACGGTTCATCCCAAACCCTTTCTCACACCTGCAGTGGACAGTTCATTTGCGGAATATGAAGAGTTCGGAGTCGAGGACCTTAGGATCTGTCCCGTAGAGGACGACTACCTGCTCACCTACAGCGCATATTCACGTAACGGCGTTCGGATTGCTCTTGCGCGTACCAGGGATTTTGATAAAGTTGAACGCATTGCTCTTATAACCCAGGCCGACCTTCGTAACGTCGTCATTTTTCCCGCAAAGTTCGGTGGCCGGTATGTGCGTCTTGACCGGCCGCATTCGGAAATCTCACCCTGGTCTATCTGGATATCCTATTCCCCCGACCTTGTTCACTGGGGCGACTCACGCGTGATTATGAAGCCGGTTCCTTATCACTGGGATGAAATGAAAATTGGGCCCGGTGCGCCGCCTTTCAGAACCGACAAGGGCTGGCTGCATATTTACCATGGTGTGTTTAAGACTATGGCCGGTGCGGTGTATCGCCTTGGAGTGGCCCTGCACGATCTTAATGATCCGGCGAAAATCGTCGGCGTTTCCGATCAGTGGATACTGCAGCCTGAAGCCCCATGGGAGGTGAGCGGCTACGTGCCCAATGTTGTTTTTACATGCGGAGCTGTTCCTGAAGACGACGGTACGGTGAAAATATACTGGGGCGGCGCTGATACCGTCATGTGCGTCGGCACGGCAGTGATTGATGACCTTGTAGAGTTATGTCTTACAAATACCAGGTCAGCACTGTAAGAAAGCAAAGGGACATTCCTAAATCGGAATATTTATCAAGGAACCATGTCTGATGACCGAGAAAGTACTATGCATCCAAAAATCAAACGCAAAAAGAGAAAAATCCTGGGTGAATCCTCACGTGTCATTGCCAGGCTTCATATGCCCGACGGCGCGTATCGCATACCTAAGATCATTCAACGCATAGTTGACTTGCCTGACACAACAGCCGGAAACTTGCTTGAAGAAATTATGCTTGATTTTTCCGAACGGCACAGAGACATCAAACGCGTTTTTAAGCTTCACTTGAATAAGGTAAGAGACTATGTCCCTCGGAATACCGTACTCAGCGAGACCAAAGGGGCTCTTATCGGAGCCTATTTTACCATGGAGTACTCCATTGAATCGGCTGCCCTTTTTAACCCTTCAATTGTTCCCCACCCTGATCAGAGCCAACTTGACAAAGGCAGCTTGCGCTTTATTATGAGCCTGCGGGCAACCGGCGAAGGTCATGTTTCTTCTCTTGTATTTCGCAGCGGTCATCTTGACCAGGACAATACGATTCTCTTTGATCCCATTAGCGAATATGTAGAAACACCGGATCTCCATGTAGATGCGGTTTACGACCGGCATCTTTTCCAGCTGAAGCTCTGCGAAATGGACACCGGCAATGAGATAGCAGCATATGTACTTAATCATCTGCCGGAATTCTTCACCTACAATGAACTAAGGGAGAAGATTGGAGCGCTTACCTCGCAACCCATTTTCTCTGAGGTGCGCCAAAACGAGACCTTCGAGGTCATGTACTGGCTTGCGAATTCCAATTATGAGATGAGTTTCCGACCCGATCACCCAATTTCCGAACGGGTTATCTTTCCGGTTTCGGAAAACGAAAGCAGAGGCATCGAAGACGCCCGGTTAGTGCGGTTCATTGATGACAACGGTGAGGTTACCTATTATGCGACGTATACAGCCTATAACGGCTTTAATATCCTCTCGCAGCTAATTGAAACAAAGGATTTTATCAAATTTAACGTTTTGACCCTCAATGGCAAGGCGGTACAGAACAAGGGCATGGCTCTTTTTCCGCGCAAGATTGATGATCGCTACGTCATGCTCGCGCGCCAGGACGGAGAAAACAATCACATCATGTTTTCAGACAATATCCACTTTTGGCAGGAATCCAGAATCATACAGGAACCAACACACCCCTGGGAATTCATTCAGGTCGGCAACTGCGGCTCACCCCTGGAAACTGATGAAGGATGGATCGTACTCACCCACGGTGTCGGGCCCATGCGTGAGTACTGCATTGGCGCCATGCTGCTTGATCTTGACAACCCTGCAAAAATCATCGCACGCCTGGATGAGCCGTTACTTGCGCCGCGTGAGGAAGAGCGTGAGGGATATGTCCCCAATGTCGTTTATACCTGCGGTGCTATCATCCATAATAACGAGTTGGTTATTCCCTATGCCATGTCTGACGTCATGTCTGGCATAGCAACCGTTGGAGTAAGTGATTTAATCAACTGCATGCGCGTGCTGGCGGATTGATTTTGTCTTGTGATCTCACCATCGTCCAAAAGAGTGGCCGATAGCCGCTCGTCGTTTGAAGCTCCAAGCATGGTCATTTCTAATTCTCCAATGATGTAGGAAGGTACTGTCCCACTCATCGCAATGCTTTGGACACCGTCGTAAAATAGTACACAGTAGCTGCATGGCGTGCTTAGATTTGTCATGTTGTGACTGCAGCGATTTCAAGAATTTCAACGGTAAAGTGAACGAGTTTCGAATCTGATGCCTCCAAGCCTATTCCAGATGATCATTTGCCTTTCGACATTCTGGGTTCGGGAATCCGAACGCCTGCCGGAGGAGGTCAAACGGCTCGCAGAACCTCATGTGCAAAATAAATAAAGAAACAACTTGGAACTTTAGGCAAATATGCCGTTATAGTCAGTGTGAACATGGTTTTCCTTGATTAGTCCACAAAAGCACTATTCGACTCACCGGTCTTATTCCGCTTAAGCATTAATTGGGTGAATACTCGCGCAATAACGCGCATCAACAGGTCTGCCGTCGCGATACTGCATCTGAGCAGAGGTTCGCAGTTCGGTAGACAAAACCGGAGAGTAGAATGAATATCTACATCGGCAATCTGTCGTTTGACGCGACGGAAGAGAAGTTACGCCAGGCATTTGAGAGTTATGGCGAAGTCACAAACGTAAACATGATTACGGACAGAGACACTGGGAGACCAAGAGGTTTTGCCTTTGTCGAGATGTCTGGTCAGAGCGAGGCTACTGCAGCCATCGACGGGCTGAATGGCCAGGACCTCGATGGACGCACGTTGAAGGTCAACGAAGCACGCCAGCGCGAGGATAGAGGAGGCGGTGATCGAGGCCAGAGGCGTTACTAATCATCCATTCAGGTTGATTTTATTGGTAGGAGGGCTTGGCCCTCCTACCTTCCTATCACACATTATGCCGAAATCTCAATGGATCGGCAAGGGAGGTTGCGATGGCAAGTAGCAGAATGTTGGTAACTAACTTCGACAATTCGACCACGGAGGAAGAACTCAAGGAACTGTTCTCTGTTCATGGTAGAGTCAGGCAGGTCGAAATCGTTGGTGTTAGAGGTTTAGGATTTGTGGAGATGTTTAAGAAATCGGAGTCCAAAAAGGCTGTGCTGGCTCTCAACGGTTCCGAATTCAAGACCAGCACACTGAAAGTCCAAGAAGCTCGCCCGTTCAATGACAGCGGCAGAAGACACAATAGAAGGAAATAGAATACGGGCACATCCTGCAGCCATCATGCGATTCACATCCAAGTGCACGGCGCTACCTCACATTTCGATCGAGTTTTGGTCATCGTACTGTGAGTAGTAGTCGCGGATATCCCTAACAATTGACTCCGGACTCTGGTTTTCTCTGGCATTCATGACAAACTCCTCCCTGACATGCCAAGTCTACAAAACCACGTCTTAGTTTCAAATACCAAGAGTTCGGATTAGGTTGAAACGACACAAAGTTCTCCATCGCTCTCACCAACAGATTCACTGAGTCTCATTGCGCACTGACATGACACGCCTTCGTCAAATCAACTGATCTTTTGCGTCAATCTGATTCTGATCGTGGTTTCCGAATGTGTGTAAGTCGTTGAAGTGTAAGATCAAAAGCTCCCCGTGAGCAATCCTCTTCATAACCAATCTCCATTTGGCTATCAATCCCTAGTGTCCCGTCAACCACATAATGTAGGATACAATCTCTTTAGTTTAATCCTGGCATCTTCATTGGTGAAGCGCCAATCTACCTTTGCCTCTATTTCATTTCGCTGTGTTTGCCAGGCGGCAATCTCGCGAGCAAGTG
>JAHJOQ010000096.1 GCA_018820315.1 Candidatus Zixiibacteriota bacterium
TGGCGCTTCACCAATGAAGATGCCAGGATTAAACTAAAGAGATTGTATCCTACATTATGTGGTTGACGGGACACTAGGAATCGTCCAGAAGTAAGACGGTGTTCCATTGTGATAATAGTACAGCGAACAGGGTTCAGCCGAGGGTGCGGATGAGTGCGCATTGAAGGCCCCAGATGTGCTAGGGTCCAGCCCATCGATCATGCGCGGCGTGGCTTTGGGGTGTGACGACTCAGCGGTGGGCCTTTCTCCATTTGAGGAGAATACCTCCATCTGATATGTTTTGCCTGAGCCACAGAACTTCCTGGGCCCGGGAATTGAGTCGACGACGTAAGTGTGCGGCGGGCTTTGTACACTTGAACTGTCCCCGTCTCCGAAGTACCACTTCCAGCTGACTGGATCCGGAGCCCCTTCGGTCTGATCAGTGAACTGCACCTCAAGAGGGCTGTATCCAGAGGTTGGCTCCAGATCGAAGAGAGCCATGAGTGTGTCGCAAGCATTCCCGATCCCATCCCCATCCGTATCCAACTGGTCGGGATTGGAGATGTCAGGGCAGTTATCACAGACATTACCTATGCTGTCGTTGTCTCCATCCGCCTGGTCGGGGTTGTATGCTGCCGGACAGTTGTCGATAGAATTGGCGACACTATCAGAATCCCAATCGCTAGACCAATTCCATTGCGCAACATAATTGCATGGCTCACCTCCAGCGCTGATGAACGTTCCCCCAACAATGAGGTTACTGTCGTACACCGCGAATGCGTACACGCCGCTATTCATTCCCAATCCTAACGGCGACCAGGTTGGATCGTCCCAGCAGGCAATCCTATTCGCATCGGTACCCCCGGCGGTAGTGAACCATCCGCCGGCAACCAGTGTGCTGTCGTACACGCCAAGTGAGTACACGCCCCCGTTCATCCCCGATCCCAGCGGTGCCCAGGATGCACCGTCCCAGGATGCGATTCTGTTCGCGCTTCCACCGCCTGCAGAGGTGAACACACCGCCTACGATCAGCAGGTCCGTAAAGATTGTGAGCGAACGAACGCGATCATTCACACCGGATCCAAGTCCCGACCACGATGAGCCATCCCAGGATGAGATTTTGAAGTCTCCGCCTGCGATCAGCTTGCCGTCGTAAACTGTGAGCACGTAAGTCCAGGAGCCTGGTCCCGATCCCAGTGGAGCCCATGATGCACCATCCCAGGAGGCAATGTTGTGAACACTGTCACCTCCGGCGGTGGCGATCCATCCGCCTGCAATCAGCTTGTCGTCGTACACTGCAAGGTCGTATACGCTGCCGTCTATTCCCAGCCCAAGCGGCGACCACGAGAAGCCGTCCCAGGACGCGATCCCGCTCGCACTATCGCCTCCTGCGGCGCTGAATAGTCCGCCAGCAATCAGTTTACCGTCGTAAACTGAAAGGGCGTACACGCCACCGTCCATTCCCGATCCCAACGGCGACCACGACGAACCGTCCCAGGACGCAATCCCGTTGACTACATCTCCGTCTGCGGTAGTGAACATTCCGCCTGCGATCAGCTTGTTGTCGTAGACAACAAGGTCCTCTACTCTGTCGTTCATTCCCGATCCCAGAGGCAGCCAGAGATCGTCGCCGCCGTTTCTCTCTGCGCCTGCCCATTCCGAAGGCGTGAGAGTTGATACGCCAGTCGGCAGTTCTACGGCTTGACTGAACCTATTGCTGTTGAGCGAGCTTGCGAATCCCGAAACTCGCGCGGCCTCGCCGTCAAGCTGAACCGTAGGCGCGAGATACGGCGTGACACTCTTGTCTGGCAGGATTCGGGTCGAACCGCTGTCCCCTGTGCTGAGCGGCAGTCGATTTTCGCTTTCTGCTAAGATAGGCGGCATCAAATCCGCCTGCTCCATCGCAGATCCTTGGGGAACGGATTCCGCAGAGAAAAATGGCTTAAAGGTCAGGGGTTCAGCTGCCTTGCTCTCATCGGCTACAATCTGGATGAGCCCCGCAAAGGCCAGGACGGCAACGGTAAACGCAACTGCGTATCTCATTCTCTCAACTCCTATCTTAAATGTGGATATCCTTAGTAAGCCGAAGAGTACAGTATCCAGTTGCTGAAAGCAAGGCCGAATGCGCCCGAGCAGACTCATCGTCTTCAGCCCGACGTTCGAGACACAGCATCCAACTACCTGCCAAATCGGTTAAGGAGGCGACTCGCCGTAATGCTGACATTCAAAACGTACCGCATTGCTGGACCCAGGGGAACGACTCTATCACATTCCGGTAGCCAGCCTGCTGCCGGATCTCTCTGCACCTAAATGTTAGTTCGTTCGCCGCATCTGCTTGATGATCTGATGCAAGAAGGGAGTAGATCATTACAGAAATGAAGATTGCGAACTATGAATTCGCGAGCTCTTGCTTTGTAGTGGCTGCCGCGAGTAACTCAAGAATCTCGACAGGGTGCTAAGAGCATGGTGTGCTCGGACTGTGCCCGTTTCTGGCATAAACGTATTCAATTACGTCAAGACACATGTAGGGAAGTTCAAGTGGCTGGACCGGACTCGAACTCTGTTTTATTAGATTCACAATCCTGGCTGAGTTGAGCTATGGATTGTGGCTCAAATGTCAGTAAGACGTCCCCAGTCACTGGATCGAATACGACCGTCTCAACAAGCTGGCGCATGAGCTTGACTCGCTCGCGCTGCGCCAGCACCTCCCACAGCGAGCCAAATCGGGTCAGAGCGTCGAACAGGCGATCTCTATCAACAGTCTCCGATTCGAACTGTTTCAGCTTTTCGTCGATCTCGGCAAGCCCTTGCTCCGTCTGGCCGAAGATTTGTTCAGCCTTATTCAGATGTTCTCGAACCGTGGAGAGTGATGTGTCAGATGAATCGATCATCGCAACCAGTCGTTCAATCCTGGTCTTTGCTTGCTGTTGTTCCGCACATTGCTCGCGTCGCTCGTGCTCAAGTCCCGCTCGTTGCGATTCTCTCAGCGCAATAGTCTCAGCGAATGCCTGCTCCATCAGCTCAGGATCGCTGCCGATCCGCTTGATCATTTCTACAACAAAGTCCTCAATATCCTGGGCTGGGAGGAAGGGAGTGTCACATGATTGCCAGCCCTGTTTCTGCTTAGTTGTGCAGAGGTAATACCGATAAAGCTTGTTCTTCTTTTGAGTATAAGTGTGACCCATTGCGGCGCCGCAGTTGCCGCAGCGGAGCAGCCGTTTCAGCAGACCTGCATGAGGATTCCGGTAAGCCTTACCTCCGGCGTTCCTGTTCTTCTCGATCAAAGTCTGCACCTGTTGGAATACGGACGGATCTATGATGCCTACATGTTCGCCGGGAAACACTTCATCTCTGTGGCGCACATGCCCGGTGTAGGTTACGTTAGTGAATATTCGTTGTAGATCAGCCTTGTCGAATGATCGACCATTCCTGATCTTCCCGTTTCTTGTCACCCAAGACTTGGTTTTCCAACCCCGCCGATTAGCCTCCCTGGCTACCTTTAGCATCGATTCCTTCTTTAGATAGAGGTCAAACAGCTCCCGAACAATCTTCGCTTCGTTCGGATCGAGGATGAGACGCTTTAGTTCACGGTCCAGGTCATATCCCAGAACTGGCGGTCCACCTACCCACTTTCCCTTCCGCCGCGCAGCACACATTTTGTCTGAAGTGCGCTCAGAAATGATCTCTCGCTCGAACTGTGCAAACGACAGAAGAACATTGAGAACCAGTCGTCCCATCGAGGTGGCGGTGTTGAATTGTTGTGTGACTGAGACAAAGGAGACTTCATGCTGTTCAAAGACCTCCATCAACTTCACAAAGTCCAGCAGAGATCGAGAGAGACGATCGACTTTGTATACCACGACACAATCGATCTGACCGCTCTGGATATCTAACAACAGTGCCTGCAGCGCCGGTCTCCCAGTGTTGCCTCCAGTAAAGCCGCCATCGTCGTACAAGGTTTCTGACGCAATCCACCCTTCTGTTTTCTGACTCAGAATGTAGGCTTGGCATGCCTCTCTCTGAGCGTCGAGTGTGCTGAAATCAGAATCGAGTCCCTCTGTCGTCGACTTGCGTGTATAGATCGCACAGCGAATAGTCTCTGTGGGAGCAGGGAGGCGAACTCGCTGCTCCCGGGATTGTTCGGAGCCAGGTTTCAACTCTTCTTGCCTTGTCGCTCGATTAGGCCGAAGAACAGAAACCCATTCCAGATGGCTCCGGTGATGTGTTTGGCTACCGCTGAGAGAGAGGGAAATTCACGACCTTGGCATTCGAAGCCTTTCGTGAGGACTCGGACATTGATGGTTTTGCCCTTGTACTTCTTGGTGATAGTTGTGCCTGTCTTAGGCAGTCGGGGATCTCTGCTGCCGATCGGTCTGGTCTGACGCTTCTCCTGTTGTTTGCTCCCGCCATTCTCCTTCGGCTGCTTCCCCTTTGTCTGAAACTTGGCGGTGAGGACCGTGTTACCCGATCCTGATCCCTTGGCTGCTTCCTGCAGTTTCCGAGAAATCTGAGCAAACAGCTGTTTGCGGTTTCGAGACTTGGTCGGTTTGCCGATGACCCGCTCATACTCGGCTCTGAGCTCATCGAGTCCCATCTTCTGCAGATCTGAGACCTTGCTCCAGGCAGGGCGTTCTTTCTGCGTTTTGCTCTTGTCTTTCATCTCTGTAACTCCTTGATAATGTGTGTGTTATGATGTAATCACCAGTACACTAGATCACTATATTCTGCCGAAAGTCAAGAGGAAGAAGCGGGGATTTCCTGACTTTCTCGTGTTCTTCTAACGTGCTGGCTTATGGCCAGTTAGAGCTCGTCATGACGAAGGAAGATGTGAGCACCGGCCAGAAGAAAGCCGACTCCTGCCGCCAAGAGCAAGACACGGCTCCGTGGCCTATTCCTAATGAGTACAGATCCGATTTCCGCCAAGAATATGATCGACAAGTGGGGCTCCATTGAGTAACTATATTAGCAGCAGGGCCACAAGAGCATGTGGCTCGATGAACACAGGGGAGAATCAGACAGGTGAAGCATCCATCGACACGTCGCAGGAACTATCAGTGGAGCCATGATGAGATCGACCAGCTGATCGAATGGGGTGCCCTTGACTTCGTGCCGGCGACACCCCGTGGAACCCTGAGGTCGCTGTCGCAGCAGAGGCAGCGCACACTTATGAGGGATTTCGCGAGTCGCCTACCGGAGAGGGCGGTCAGTGAACTCAAATGGAAGGCGGAGGGGCTTCGTTATCGTATGCCTACAATCGAAGATCTTCCGCCCAAAATGCTGGACGCTGCAGTGAGGTCTCTGCCTCATGATTCTAACTTCGTCGTTGTCGTGGATGCCTGTACTTTCCTTGCCGCTTCGCTTGGATACGCAATAGAAAAACCTCCGCGCGATGCCTCAAGGCGTATGAGCATGGTAGATAGGCGGCGGTTCTGGCTTTCAGTCAAGCGACAGAAGGACTTGTTTCTGGAGTGGACGGAGCTATACGAGGACGTATGGAATTCTACGACTTGGCGGAAGTGTATGGAAATGCGATATGGCAAGAAGGATCGCAAAGCATTCTTACATCTTTCACCCACGGAAAGGCGTGGCCTGGAGGCAGAGGCTAAGCGATTGAAGCAGGACTCCGGCACCGAGCAGATTTCAGATGAGCAGGTGGGAGAGGTTGCTGCCAAAGTCGGCCTCGGGCGGCTCACGGGTGTTGCTCACCAAACGCTGCGGGAGGACTACGTGCGTGCATGCACCCAGGGCGGAGTCGAACCAGGTCACTGGCTCAACAAGCCAATTAGCATGTCTGGTTTCTTTCAGCGGGTCGCTGTACCAGGGCTGGAAACGTCGCAGATGCACGAACTACTCCAGGAATCGTTCGAGTCACGTTTCTGTCGACACCTTTGCGCATCGCCACGAAGTGCGGACGCATTGTTGGGAGAGGTGCTGTACCATCTGGCGAATCTGGACAGCGCTCTGCGGCAGACGCCCACAGCCGAACCGCCTGACCTACCAGGCGTAGGTTGGCCACCTCATTTGAGTCCAGGCATCGAGGAGCCGAATCGGGACTTCGAACTTATTACGCAGTGCTTCACAAGGAAGTTGAGACTCAGTTTGGCGACATTCGATCTGATATGGTCCGCTTACGTGACTCTTACAATGCGCAGATTCTGGGAGAAGCGGGCTTCAGTCAGCATGATGGTATACTGGGCAGCTCGGGTACTCGAAGGTTTGAGGCCGGATGTATATAGATTCCACGGCAAATGGATAGATTTCTTTCATGTCAACATCCTGCGGCCGTTTATGAAATTAAGTAGCGCGGATAGATGCGACTTCGCTTTACAGCGCGCCGCGTTGGAACCATTTCTGTATGCGTTGATAAGAGACCCACTGTTGAATTGTGTATTTCATTCAGAAGTTCTGGATGGCCGAAGCCGGTTGTTCCCGCGTGAGGGGCATCGACGCAAGGATAATCGGATTCGTATGCAGATGATCGTTTACACTGTGGAGTGTCTTCGTGCGATTCATCCTCACCAGTTCGAAGAATCCATCGGAGACTTGCTCGATGAGAGAATACCCTTACGACATCACGTTCGTTCCGCTACGTGCCCGAGTCAGCGATCTTCACGCATTGTGGGGCGGAGTCTGTACGCTTATGCTGCCCCGCTGGTGGCAGCTATGTTTGCTGACCCACATTGGCCGTTGACAGCCGACAATGTGAAAGAGACTTACCATCGTCACAAGGATGACCCCGAAATCGAGCTACTTCTGGAAAAGACTAACGTGAAACGCTGATCGCTGTCCGTGGCACAAAATTCATAAAAGCATCTCCTTAACTTCGGAAGTTGCCCCCCAAGTTTGCTAAAAACAAGCAGATACTGTGCGTGATGTAGTTGTTGTGCAAGAACACATGTCGGATAATCCCGGCGGCCCACTTTGTCATGGTAGACGCTGCATCGTCCGGCGAGAGCCGCAGGGGACCAAGAGTTACCAGTCGGATGGCTGGAGAGGAGGGATGACGGCTATGAAGAAAACAGCAAAGATCAGCAAGATGGCCGACGCACGTGATAGCTCATCGATGAAAGTCGAGCAAATCCCGGTCGAGAAACTCAAACCCAACACTAGGAATCCACGAGTCAATGATGACGCCGTTGATGCCGTCGCGCGGTCGATCCAAACATACGGCTTCAACAACCCGATCATCACAGATGTCGATCTGAACATCGCTGCCGGTCACACACGTCTCAAGGCAGCCAAGCGGCTCGGCTTGAAAGTGGTCCCCGTGATCCGAGTACCAGGATTGATAGGCTCCAAATTCACCGGATTCGTTATCGCAGACAACAAGACTGCTGAAATCGCCGAGTGGGATCAGGAACTGCTGAACAGGCTGGTGGCAGAGCTAAACACGGACGTCGACTTCGATCTGGGATCGCTCGGCTTCGATGACGCAGAGTTGACTAAGATTCTGGATGAGAGTTGCGACTTCGAAGACGACAAAGAGGATCAGGCGCCTCCATTGCCAGCCAACCCGGTTACCAATATCGGCGATCTGTGGACTCTCGGCGGTCATCGTCTCTTGTGTGGAGATGCAACGAAGGTAGATGATCTGCTGAAGCTGACAGCAGGGCAGAAGATCGACAGTCTTGTGACAGACCCACCATACGGAGTGAGCTATCACAGCCGTGGTCAGAAGAGGGACGAGTGGGGTGATATCAAGAACGATGACCTTGACTTGGCATCTCTGGAGGAGTTCTTACGGATTGTCTTCCAGAATGTCGCTCAGATATGTCGTACGGGCGCAACCGCGTACGTCTTTCATGGGATCAGCGGAGCCGGCATTCGCGTTGCATTTGAGCGAGCTTTTCTATCCGTTGGATTTCACCTTTCCTCAACCATCATTTGGGTGAAACAGGCGGCGTCAATGGGATGGCAAGACTATCGAGAGCAACATGAGGCAATTCTGTACGGCTGGATAGGGGAGGGTCATCGTAAGATCAGGGACCGCACGCAGACAACAGTGTGGCAGATTGACCGAGAGGGCGACTACCAGCATCCGACTCAAAAACCTGTAGCATTGATATCCAAGGCATTGAGGAACTCAACCGTCCGAGACGATTTCGTGCTTGATCCGTTTGTTGGCTCCGGCACGACGTTAATCGCTTGTGAGCAACTCGGGCGTCGCTGTTTTGCCATGGAAGTCGAGCCAAAGTATTGTGATGTAGTCATACGCCGCTGGGAAATATGCACAGGGAACAAGGCTCGGCTGATGAAAGCCAGGAAGCACAGAACTTCGGAGGAGAATTAGAATTGAGCGTTTTGACAGAACATAGACCGGAGAACGAAAAACAAAAGTCAGCTTTCGAATATTACTATGGATTAGGTTACAAGCGGACGTATGCAGCTGTAGCAAAGAAGTTTGACGTCTCAATTAGAACAGTGAAGAACTGGTCCGGATTGTACGATTGGCGGAAAAGGGTTAACCAAGCAGATGAAGTGAGAGTGGCAGCTCTAAGATTATCGCTCTCATTCGACGGCGCTGAGAATATGCAACGGCTCTTGAGGATAACGCAGCTGATGAAAGCGCGAGCTTTGAAGAGCCTTAAAGGTCCGGAGCAGAAACCAACAATCAGGGAATTGGTCTCATTGATCAGTGCTCGATTGGATTTGCACGAGAAGCTGAAAGGTCTGTCGGCAGGCGGGTTTGGAGATCGCTCTGGCCACGTCGTCTTATGTGAAGCTGATGAGGAGTGAGGAGTGCGTCAGAATCAACTGACACATACGTCCCTTGACAGTGCCTCACTGAAATCCCCGGAAGGGAAGGAAATGAAAGTCAAAGCCGAGAGGCACCATCAGGAGGAAACGAGCATGCAAAAGGGTGCATTTAGGATCTATTGGGATCTGGGAGATAAACGTAGTTACGCAGCTGTGGCTGAGATCTTGGGCATGTCTGTCAGCACAATCAAGCGATGGTCCCGACAATTTGCATGGGGACAGCGGCTCAAGAATTGGATGTACTGGAAATCTATGGATCGGCCAGAAGGAAATGACGATCCTGAGTTGAAGCAAGTCGAAGATGCAATCAAATCACTGGACATCGCAATTTCCCGAATATTGCGGCAATTTGTCGACAGCGATATCAAGGCGTCCGGCAGAGACGTGCTTTCATTGCAGCGGCTTGAGCAGCGCATCTCAAAGATCCTCGATTGTCAGCTTGACTTGTCTGGAACACGTCAGAGAGCTGTCGTTATACTGTCGAATAATGGTCAATTCCGTGACGAAGCTCACCAGCTGACAATCCCAAAGTCGCTTGTACGGGACTACTTGGAATTCCTGAGGCACGCCATTTGACGGCTTATCAATAGATGGAAGGCTGGAGGCGTGCCACGAAGGGGGCTCTCTTTGTCTACACGCTGTACTCTCACAGACAGCAGATTGTTGCCACAAGCTGAATCCTGGAAGGCAATGGTGTCTTCTGGCCATTGATGAACTTCATTGATGAACTGAATTGCGGCTGAGCTTGCACGATCATGCTCTGTGCGGCGTACCGGACTGCACCTCGCGAGCATTCTCTTTGCACCTTTTTAAACCTCGGAATGATGCGTTGAGGAGTTGGTTCATCATTCATATCTTGCTGATGCCAAATCGTTTACCGCGTGATTACGTAAACGAGTGCCTTGATTATTGCACTTCGGGAGGCAATATCTCAAAACAGTTCAAAAAGGTGCAATTTCGGTCAGGAATCGAATGCAAGCTCAGGTAACATGCCATTACCCATCCGATCCGGGAAGTACGGTTAGAACAACGGTTCACTAGGAGTACCTTTATGACCCCAGTTCAAAAACCCATCTTCAGATCAA
>JAHJOQ010000097.1 GCA_018820315.1 Candidatus Zixiibacteriota bacterium
GCGACGAATCAATGCCCATAAACTCATTACCAAAGTCATTGAAGGTGTTAAGTTCGTTGATGGAGAAATAAAGGAAGCTGCATAACTGGAGAACTTGAGGATACTATCAAAACAATCATCCACAACTCTTGACAATATCTCAGGTTCCACAGGATTTGAGCAGTCTTTGGATGTTCTTTGCCAAGAGTCTCTTCATAAATGTCTAGAGCTACCTTCAGAAGCGAGTCGGACTTGTCATAAAAGTGAAATTTCTGGTAGAAGATAGCGAGAGTTGACAGAACATCGGCGACCTCTTGATGTCGTTTGCCGTAGACTCTCTCACGGATGGCTTGAGCGCGTTCCAACCATGATATAGTCTCATCATAACCATAGGTGAAGTACTGAGTGTTTGTGTACACTCCCAGGCGATGTAACACTGAGGCTACACTCGTATCCTCCAGCCCACACTCCCTTTCGGCTTCCACAAGAGCCAGCCTGCCGATCTTAATAGCTGAGTCAGCGAGATCCAGCTCAGAGAGGGAGTCTGCGGTGCTGATCAGATCCCGCCAACTCTGGCACTTGACGTCTCTGCAAAACAGAAGTGCACCTAGAATCAATGCCGGAATGATGAACCGCCTGGCCATGATCTGTCCTCTACATCTGACAACGACCATTTCAGACCGTCTCTAATCTAAACCGCGGACATCTGTGGTGGAGTGTGCAGCAGTCGCAGCTACTCCTGTATCGAAAACGAGTATTTTCGAATCACTGACGTGGAATCGGCTCTGACATCGGTGATCATAAGCCAGTAGGTACCAGTAATCATTCTGGAAAGCGGCAGCAGCAGCCGGCCGGTCTCATATTCATCAAAACTGTTGAAGTCGTCATCCCGGAAAACCACCTTGCCATCAACCGAGTGTATGACAACACGGTAGTTTTCACCTACAACAGCATCTCTGAACACAAAGGTGAGCAGACCATCTTCTCCCAGGCTGATCTTGAAGGCATCATCATCTGCGCTGGAGCGATCAGGGAACAAGCCAATAGTCTGCACCGGTCTGATCCGTTCCTTCGTCAAAAGCTCAACCCAACGGTACACGGGGAAGATCAGCAAAAGGATGAGGAGGTAGGCCAATGCCGGCCTGAAAATGACAGGAGTGTCCGGCCAGATGTATCTCCAGAATCGTGTGAAAGAAGACGCGGATAGAGATTGCTCTTCCTCGGCAACTTCGCCGATTCGGGCTTTTACATCTTCATCGGAAGTCAACAGGGCTGACTCGCGCTCAAAACTCATCAATTCGTTGAAACAGTAGTCGCACTTCAGAAGGTGGATCTCGACAAGTTCAAGTTCATCTTCGTGCAGACCGCCGAGTTCATAAGCGTGCAGTAACCGGCCCAGCATTGGATCCAGACATTTCGACATTATCTATATCCTGCCCTTCTCCAGACAGACTCTCAATAGTCGGCGTCCCCTGCTCAGAATGACATAAAAATTCCCGGGATTGGTCCGCAACCTCATGCAGATCTCTTCTCTCTTGTAGCCCTGATTGATGAGATTCAGTGCACGTGCATACGAACGGCTGTGCTTTCTGATTGACCTCAAGCAGTCAATCAGCCGCATCTTCAAGTCGCTATCCGGCTCAGGGAACGATGTCTCCGGAATTTGATCAGTCTCCGTAATAGGGACCAGTCTCTTTGCCCTATCGGATCGAGTTCGAATGTGACTTCTTATTTCCATTTTCAACACACCATAGGCCCAAGCTTCAAAGCCAGTAGTGAACTTCTCAGTCTTGTATTTTCTGAGCACGGCCAAGCAAGCCTGCTGGGCAACGTCCTCAGCATCATCCTCTCGTACCCTACGCTTTGCGAAAGTCCGAAATCTTACAGACAAGTATTGAAAAAGCTCTCTTTCCGCTCCTTCGTCTCCGTCCAGAGCCTTCACCAATCGGTTGTCCATGATACAATTCAGGTTTCTAAATTAAAACTGCTTATCGAAATATACACCCTACGACAATCTCCCGTCAAGGAAAAGTTGCCTCGTCTATCCGAGTTTGAACTGTGTGATTTCTCCCATCATGTGTAAGAATTCGCATTCCGGCAACGCAACCTGTTTGGAAGGAGGACACGAGAATCAGATGAACGATTGGAAGTGGGAGCTCGGTTTCTGTCGCAGTCCAGAACAAGCCAGAGATCAAATGCAGGCTCAAAAGCTCCTTTTAGCTAAGAACCTCCAATCAGTCAGACTGGGGCTCGGAAGGAGAAACAAAATGAAATTGAATCAGCTACTTCTCTTAGTCGTTTTACTCCTGCGCTTGAGCGTAGTGACTCTTGGAAAGGGCGGCATGTGGGACCGCTGCTATGGAGGAATCATGATGACTCGAGATGCTCTGTGTAACAGGCACAAACAGAAAACGAGAATCCACATGAAAATCGGGGCTCATTCGTTTATATGCAGTCTTTTCCGGAAAGAGGTATGTTATGCGTTACGTCGTTCTTATTTGTAGTGTAGTGTGCTCTCTGCTTGTGGTCCCGTCAGGAGCAGTAAACGGAGGTTGGCAGGGACCTGTCATGATCTCTGACGGGACTGGAGGGTGGTGCTACCCGCGGGTAGAAGTGAGTGGTAGCTATGTTCACGCTGTGTGGCGAGATCTCGGTGTAACCACCATCAAGTATCGAAGGAGCACGGACGGCGGTGTTACGTGGGATCCAATCCAGACGCTGTACAGTGGTAACGCTCACGATCCAACAATTGCTGTAACGGACGCTGGCCACGTACATATCGTGTGGTATTCAGGACCCTCTGCAATTATGTACAGTCGGAGCACCAATAACGGTGCGAGCTTTGCTGCGGCTGTCGCCTTGCCTACCGGCGGGCAAGGTGCTTATGATCCTCAGGTTGCCGCCTCAGCGAATCTAGTCTATGTGGCTTGGGCTCCTTCACAGGATATCCTATTCATGCGAAGCACCGATAGCGGCGCAAACTGGGGATCGCCTGTCAATGTCACCAATGACGGAGGGACAAATTGGGAATATGACATTCGGCTCGCTGCGTCAGGGTCGACTGCCTATCTCGCCTGGCGAACGGTTTCTGCACCGAACGCACTGGCCCATTTCAGACGTGGGACCTCGAACGGCACTGATTGGTCATCTTCTCCAATCACCTTATGGAATCAGCCTATTGATTCCTACGATTATATCGCCATATCGGCTTACGGAAGCAACGTCTATGTTGATCGTGATGATGCCACCATTGGCCCGGCGCAGCGTTTGAGTACAGACTCCGGTGTGACATGGGGTAGCACCGTGGGGGTCGGTAGCGGCACCACGCGACAGCCCAGAGTGGATGGAAGTGGGACGTATCCCGGCAATGGAGCTAATGTCTACTTCCGAGGATCAGGCATATATGTATCGACAGGCCTCGGGACGGAGACGATGATAGGATCATTCGTCCAGAGCGCGCCCAGCGGCGATATCGCTGCCAATTCTACCGGCGACATGCATGTGGTCTATTACGATGGAAGTCTGGCAACGAACTTCGAGATCTACTACTGCCGCTTTAGCGGTGCCGTAGGTAACTCTATCATCAACACCGTGGACTTATCACCATATTTCGATTGGGGCGCGATATCGTCATATGCCGGATTGGCTCCCCCTGGGCCAGGAAACATGGGGATAGCAGACTTCTGGCATAGTTGGATGGGGCTTTATTTCCCATCCGATTCCATGGCTCCATTCCCCTCGTATCCCAAGTCATGGCTCACACCGGGGGTTCACATAGCGACCAATTATGGGACAGATACCGTGCGCATCTCCAACTGCCCAGTGCCGTACTCGATAGTGATGATTCCTGACAGGAATTTTAACCCCTGTTCACTGTTTGTGGAGATTCCAGCCCTGAGCCTGATTGACGAGGCAACAGATCTAAACGTGATTCAAGTCTCCGCCGGTGAGAGCAAAACGATTCCCATCAATGGTACCGTAGAAACCATGGTCTTTCTTGCAAGCTGCGACGGCGACGCTGAGTTGCCGGAGTCGCCGAGTCCATCTCAGCCATTGGAGGTACAACTCAACTACAACGATGGCACAGCCGATACCGTGCTCATTGATAACATCCATCCGGCAGGACGTCTGGACATTATTGATCCAACCTGTCCTCCATCTTGGCTCTTCATCTACGGGAATGAGGTTTTTGTATGCAACCCATCGTTATATGACAATACCTACTTTGATCCGTACCATTCACAGGCCTGGCATTGGTATGCACTCTATCCGGATAACACTAAACTCCTCAGCAGCGTGTCCTTCGTAGGGATTCAGAGCGGTGACCATTCGGATGTGTACATCTCTGCACTTTCCTACGACGGCGCAGGTCCTCCGCCTCCCCCCGGATTGGTTGGATACTGGCGTTTCGATGAAGGAAGTGGAAGTATCGCCTACGACGAAACAGATAACCACAACGATGGTACAATCAGGGGAGCAAGCTGGATAGATGACTTCTTTGGCGGAATATGCGGTGCACTGTCTGGGTCGGCTCTCCATTTCCACGGCGGTGGACAATGGCACGATGGTGATCGAGTGCTTGTACCACACTCTTCCAGCCTCGATATAACTGGGGAATTCGCTGTTGCCGCCTGGATAAAGGCGACCGGTGCAGATGACTACCTCGCGATCATAGATAAGTATCACGGTCCCGGCGGCACTCCTCCTAATTGCGGATTCACGCTGTATCTGGCTGCCGGAAAGCCCAGGTTTTCGGTTTATTCAGGCAATGGCGGTGTTGGTAACTGCGTAGGGACAACTGAGCTTAGGGACGATGAAATGCATCTTGTTGCCGGAGTATGGGACGGCAGCTACGCAAGAGTCTACGTTGATGGTGGACAGGAGGCAGAGGTAGTATGGGCGCTCCCACCGGTATCTACACCGAACGATCTTGGCATTGGAGAACGTATGTGCGGTTGGGGCGGATACTTGCCATTTCTGGGGGGCATCGACGAGGTACGAGTTTACGATCAGGCGCTGAGCGATAACGATATAGAGCTTTTGTACTGTGATTTGTTCAGAGGTGATGCGGATGGGAGTCGCGCCATTGATATTGATGACGTGGTGTATCTGATTCAGTACATCTTCGCAGGCGGCCCAGCACCGGATCCTTTGTGTACAGGTGATGCTGATTGCTCAGGTGCTACCGATATCGATGATGTCGTGTTCCTCATAAACTACATCTTTGCCGGTGGTCCAGAACCTTGCGCAAGCTGTGACGAGAAATCATCTCTCGGCAAAACTATAATCGGCAACGCTGAACTGACGCTCGCTAACGGCATTGTCGCGAAGAGGACGATTGTGTCACACGCAATCGATTCAGACCACGAGGTACAGGCTCTGCAGCTAGAATATAACATTCTAGTGTCCCGTCAACCACATAATGTAGGATACAATCTCTTTAGTTTAATCCTGGCATCTTCATTGGTGAAGCGCCA
>JAHJOQ010000098.1 GCA_018820315.1 Candidatus Zixiibacteriota bacterium
CGACGAATCAATGCCCATAAACTCATTACCAAAGTCATTGAAGGTGTTAAGTTCGTTGATGGAGAAATAAAGGAAGCTGCATAACTGGAGAACTTGAGGATACTATCAAAACAATCATCCACAACTCTTGACAATATCTCTGCACTCTGTTCATTGTAGCGCTGTGACCAGGTTCTGTCAACATGCAAAGTGTTGGAATTTCGTAGCTCAGACCTATCTCGATCCGCATTTCCAGCACTCAGATCCGAAAAATCCTTGTGATCCGGCTATCAACTCAGTATCTTAACCGATTGCACATTTAGCAGGGAACAAGCTATGAGTGAAGGATACATTACGATAAAAGGTGCTCGCGAGCACAATCTGAAAAACATCGACGTCTCGATTCCACGAGACAAGCTCGTCGTAATCACCGGGTTATCGGGTTCCGGCAAGTCTTCGCTGGCTTTTGACACAATCTACGCCGAGGGGCAGCGACGGTATGTGGAGTCGCTTTCGGCCTATGCCCGTCAGTTCCTCGGGTTGATGGAGAAGCCGGATGTCGACGTAATCGATGGCCTCTCTCCCGCAATCTCAATCGAGCAGCGGTCGTCTGGCAAGAACCCGCGATCTACGGTCGGCACAGTGACCGAGATATACGATTATTTGAGGCTATTATATGCCCGAATTGGTGTCCCGCACTGCTTCAATTGTGGGGAGAAAATAACTCAACAGACATCCTCGCAGATTGTGGAAACAGTCATGGAGCTTCCCGAAAAGACCAGGATACAGATACTTGCTCCGCTTGTGCGCGGAAGGAAGGGCGAACATCGCGAGATTATCGATGAGGTCATTCGGGAAGGATTCGTGAGAGTCAGGATTGATGAGGAAGTCTACCCGACCGATGATCTACCACTCCTCGACAAGAACAAGAAGCACTCGATTGAGATAGTTGTTGATCGCCTTGCGAGAACCTCGAATGTCAAGAAGAGACTCGCCGACTCGATTGAGACCGCCCTCAAGCTGTCGTCAGGGGTAGTGCTAATTGATGTGACTGGTGGTGAGGAGATGATCTTCTCCGAGAAATATGCCTGCGTCAAGTGCGGAATATCCTTCGAGGAACTCTCACCACGAATGTTTTCGTTCAACTCCCCTTATGGCGCCTGCGCCGTTTGCGGTGGGCTTGGGAACAAGATGGAGATTGATCCCGAATTGATCGTTCCCGATGAGAATGCGAGCATAGCCAAAGGCGCAGTGCATCCATGGGGCTCAGATATTTCAAACTGGGTCCGTTTCCAACTGCGCGGATTGGCCGAACATTTCGGCTTCAAGCTCTCTGTCCCGTGGAATAAGCTGCCGGAAAATGTAAGAAAGGCGATTCTCTATGGATCCGGCAAAACAGAGATCAATTTCAAGTACGAGCGATCATCGGGAAGAGGCTCGGGTGAATATGTCGGCACTTTCGAAGGAGTCGTTCCGAACCTCGAAAGAAGATACAAGCAGACCGAGTCCTCGGGTATTAGGTCCTGGATCGAGCAGTATATGTCGATTAAGGCATGCCCGCTCTGCGGTGGCGCTCGCCTGAAGCGAGAGTCTCTGGCGGTTACAGTTCATAAGAGGAGTATCCATCACCTAACACAAATGTCTGTCAAGGATGCGAAGAAGTTTTTCGCAGGTCTGAAACTGAGCAAGCGGGATCGGACAATCGCCCACCAGATTATGAAGGAGCTGAGAGACCGCCTCGGATTTCTCTCGAATGTAGGATTAGATTATCTGACGTTAGACAGAGCCGCCTCGACGTTGTCAGGGGGAGAGGCGCAGCGCATAAGGCTCGCCACACAGATCGGTTCGAGGCTGGTCGGTGTGCTCTACATCCTCGATGAACCATCGATCGGGCTGCATCAGAGAGACAACGGGAGATTGTTGTCAACACTGACTGAGCTCCGGGATCTCGGAAACACGGTGATCGTTGTCGAGCATGACAGGGAGACTATCGAAACATCCGATTATGTAATCGATCTGGGTCCCGGTGCGGGGAAGTACGGCGGTTCTATTGTCGCCGAGGGTACTCCGAAGCAGATCATGAAGTCGGAGAAGTCGCTGACAGGCAAGTATTTATCGCGAAAAGCGTTCATTCCGGCGCCCAATGGCCGTATGACAGGCAATGGTATGAAGTTGAAGCTCTCTGGTGCAAAAGGAAATAACCTTCAACAGGTCGATGTCGAGATTCCGCTCGGCACATTCACATGTGTGACGGGTGTTTCGGGATCGGGCAAGTCGACGCTCATAAACGAGACCCTCTACCCGGCGCTCGCAAGGCACTTCTTTGGATCGCGAAGGGTGCCGTTGCCGTACCGCAAACTTGATGGTGTCGAGTATATAGATAAAGTCATTGATATTGACCAGTCGCCGATCGGAAGAACACCGAGATCCAATCCGGCTACCTACACCGGCACATTCACCCATATTCGTGATCTCTTTGCCCAGCTTCCGGAATCGAAAATCAGGGGTTATCGACCCGGGCGGTTTTCGTTCAATGTCAAAGGGGGGAGATGCGAAGCGTGTCAGGGTGATGGTATAATCAAAATAGAGATGCATTTCTTGCCCGATGTCTATGTTCCCTGCGAAGTCTGTAAGGGCAAACGGTATAATCGCGAAACTCTTGAGATTACTTTCAAAGGTAAGAGCATTGCGGATGTGCTCGATCTGACCGTTGACGAAGCGCTTGAGTTCTTCGAGAGAATTCCTCCTCTGAGACGCAAGCTGCTGACTCTGCAGCGAGTGGGGCTCGGTTACATCCATCTCGGCCAGCAGGCCACGACGCTTTCCGGGGGAGAGGCGCAGCGAGTCAAACTATCGACAGAGCTCTCAAAGACTTCGACCGGATCCACGCTATACATTCTGGATGAACCGACAACTGGATTGCACTTCGAGGACATCAAGATGCTCCTCTCGGTTCTCAACGATCTCGTCTCTCTCGGTAACACCGTTCTGGTGATCGAGCACAATCTTGACGTTATCAAGACCGCCGATTACATTGTTGACCTTGGTCCGGAGGGTGGGGACGAAGGGGGGAAATTGATCGCTGCCGGGACACCCGAAGAAGTGATGAACGTGAAGGCATCCTATACCGGACAATATCTCAAGCGGGAATTAGCTAAATAAGTATGGCTACCCGTCAGCAATATCAGTCTGTTTTCGCTGTCCCTATGCTAACTCAGATTCGTCGAACGAGTAGCTTAATCGTGCCATCAAGAATCTTGCCGACTATCTCCGTGAATCGTTGCGGTGGCAAACTCTGCAATCTGAGCGGATGCCAATATTCAGATGTCGACCTGATACGGCTCGACTGCGATGCGCGCTTGTCTTCCGAGTTCACGCGTTCCTCCGTTGAGAATTGTAATGTCTGAGTGGAACGAGTTACATTATCCACAGACTCTGCCTATTAAATATCGATTTTCGGAATCGGCCGAGTGTCACAGCAATGTCACAGCTGCTGGGTTTCGTCGTTTCTGATCGAAGGCTACAATAGGAGGGTGGGGTGACCGGATGGCTCTTCAGCAGGTATAAGAAACAGGCTGGGTCACCGCTTGCTCGGATCGATCCGCTCGATAAGCAGCTTAAGCTTCCCGCTAAGAATCTTGTTGACCGTGACGGTGAATTGCTCGGGTGAGAGTTGCTGGAGTCGCAACGGGTGGCAGTAATTGAGATGAACCGGAGTATTGGCTGACTTGGCTTTATCGTGGTTGCTCACAATTACCTCCTGTTGATACGTTGCGAACCTGCGATGTCATACCTCTACCGTACCACTGTTGTACGGCGGGAGATTTCGTGCGCTCACTTGACGCAAGTCGGCTATTCGCCGACCATCAGAACCTGTCAGTTTTCACTTCAATTGGCGGTAGAAGTGGTCCTGTTTTGAATAACACTAATCGGGGAAAACTGTTGCACGGACATGGGAGAAATTTAGTTGGATTTGAGGGAATTACATCAGATGGGACTGCTGCCTGTGACCAGAGGCAGTTCATCCCATGTGCATCCCTGCAAAGTGCGCCCAGCTTCTTTTTTTCGAATGCCGCCCCACTGCTTGAAGAAGAAAGGCACTTTGGCCTCGGAGCATTGGTCTTTTATGTCAAGTACCCACTCTTCCAACATCGGTCTTGCCCCAGGGCCGGATTCCCCACCGACAATTACCCAGTCGATGCCGGTAAGATCCATGTCGGGCAGCGGCCCGAGGAGAGGTTCGAGAGACAAGAATTTGGTTGCCGCACTCGTTTTCCGCAGGTCGTCAATGCGACTGTAGAATCGGGCTGTCTCCACCGTCACTCCCATCCAGACGTTAGGCGGCCAGGCAAGCCTATGATCAAGTTGAGACAGTCTGCCGGAGCGTTTTGTCAGTATTTGAAATGTATGCCATGAGGCCTGCTCCATGATCCCGAAAATGTCCAGAATGAACTGCGTGGGAACATTCTTGTGAAAGAGATCACTCATGGAGTTGACAAATATCATCTGCGGCTTTGTCCAGGTGAGCGGTTTCGTGAGCACGTGCGGGTGGAGAGTGACTTCGAAACCATTGCGGTAATTCGGCTGCCCCATTGCCTTTAGGCGCTTAGACATAGTCTCCGCGTAACAATGCTTGCATCCAACACTAATCCTGGTGCATCCGGTCACCGGATTCCACGTCGATTCTGTCCATTCGATTGCTGACTTTGCCAAAGCTAATCCTCAGATTCATTCCTAGCAGTGAAGGTGACTACCGTTTTGTCTCCGAACGTGGGCTCTCCATTGCGCTTCTGGCGACTCTCCGCCGGTGGATCACAGACAATGTCACCGCTTTTCTCAAGCTCCGAGAGCACTTTCTTATAATGCCTCTTCACGTAAGGAGTTCCGACAGTGTGCTCTTTATATATCTGCTTCATTGACAACTTCCTGCCAGCGAATGTCTGCGCTAACTCCGAACCCAGCTTGTTCATCTGCACAGATGCGCCAAACAGGCTGTACTGCAAGTCTTGGCCAGTTGGATCAAACCCGAGATTCAGCTTCCATTCGCCAGCTTCAGAACTCCGTCTATCCATAATACGCTTCATAATATCATACCCCAAGAAATCTTTCGTAAGGAATACGAGATAATGGCTCGGTCTGTCAGCGACACGACTCTTGATTCTGTAAGTAAGCACGTACTTCACACCGATTTCTTTGAGCCCTTTCTCAAGCCAATCCATGATCAGGTGTTCGCGATCTTCAGGTGTTCCAACGCTCTTCAGCATTCTGGCCAAATCATTACAACCGTCGATACCGAAGAGTGCTTGTCCTTGCTCAAGGCCTCCATCTTTAGACATAACCATATTGATACGATTGTAATTGAAGTAAAACACGCAGTCGCAACCCCAATCCTTCGTAATTGATCGGAATAGTGACAATGATAGACCTTTATATCCCCAAGGATCGATAAACGAAAATGTTGGCACCAGCTTCATTCCTTTAAATTCCTTGGCGAGGTCATCTCCGACTTCATCCTGCAAAATGCGCGGTTCATATTTCAGTGTTTCGATACCGGAGATCGACTTGATTTCGGAACTGAGCAATGCAACGTGTTCTTTTTCCTTATCATTGAAGATAATTATTAGCATGTCTCGAAGGCTTTTGTCACGAATTGCCTCCTCCACAATAAATATCGGAGTTGACGGTGATCCATCCTTGTATCTCCCGCATCCCGCGAAGAGATCAATGTAGGCTATCTTTTGCGGAGATCTTGGCTGCTTCTTCAAGGTGTTGATCATTACATTCGCCCACGCAAGGAAATAATCTTTGACTATCTGGGATTTGATACGGGATGCTTCTTCTGGAGCGTCAAAAAAATCTCTGTCGTCCATAGCTCGATCTCCCCATTTTCTACTACTGAGCGATTCATCAGTGAAATTACACATGATGGGCGCACGGGTCAATCATAAAATGTGATGTTTTCCTTTGCGGTTCAATACGCGCTGGCAAGCCCATCGTAATAGATGCTTAGACTGGTCAATTCTCGCGGGTGATGGTGAAGTTTACGACGTTTTCGATGGCGGTATAATATGGCGACGGGCCATATTTGCGGATAAGTTTCAGGGCGATGTCGCCGAACTCACACGCCCGATGGCGTGCGTATTCGACTCCTCCCGAATTACCGATGAACTCGACTACCTTGGTGAAATCCCCATTCTGCGTCCCATTCGACAATATTCCCGTGATTTCGCTCCGGACTTTTCTCGAGCTCCTGTCGAGGGCATGAATGAGAGGAAGGGTCGCCTTCCCCTGGTCGAGATCGCTGCCGATCTGTTTTCCGATCTTCTGAGTGTCTCCAATGAGATCAAGAAGGTCATCTGCTATCTGGAAAGATATGCCAACTTTCTCGCCGAAGCTGGTGAGCCTGTTTTCCTCTCGTTTTGGAGCTTTAGTCAGGATCGCACCAGAGGCAGCCGATGTCGAAAACAGCGCTCCGGTCTTGGCTGCGATTATTCTGAGATATTCATCCTCGGAGATATCGAAATTGCCGCTTTCCTCAATCTGCCGAAGCTCACCGAAGGAGACCTGCTCGGTAGCGCGCGAGACTCGATCAATCAATTTGTGCGACTTTGTCGCAGATAGCAGTCGGAATGCCTTTGTATAGAGATAATCGCCCATGAGGATCGATATCATGTTGCTCCATGCGGCATTGACCGTCTTCTGACCACGGCGGGTATCCGCTTCGTCGACGACATCATCATGTAGAAGCGTTGCGGTGTGGATCAGCTCGATCGCCATCGCGGTCGGGATCATCCGGGGATCAACCATATTAGCGCAGTGGGCAGTCAGAAAGAGGAATGTCGGCCTGATTCGCTTGCCTCTCTTCTCAAGGAGATAGTCGAGAACGCTCTGTATCAGCGCGGAGTCTGAGTACAGATGTTCCTCGATCAGCTTGTCGAACTTATTCAGATCGCTTCTGACCGGATCGAAGAACTGTTTTAGATTTTTGTCCTCGTTCTTCATAAATCATCGTGAAAATATCAAAATGGTGGAAATTGTCAAACCCTTTGTTCACTCCCATTCAATTGTGGCCGGGGGCTTGGAACTTATATCATACACAACACGGTTGATGCCCGCGACTCTATTGATAATTTCAGAAGATACTTCTGCCAGCACATTGTCGGGAATCCTGGCCCAATCGGCGGTCATTCCATCGGTTGAAGTCACAGCTCGCAGAGCAAGAACATTCTCGTATGTGCGCTCATCGCCCATCACGCCGACACTCTGCACCGGCAGCAATACACAGAATGCCTGCCAAATCTCGTCATACTGGTTGTGCCTGTGAAGCGCCTTTATGAAGATATCATCAGCCTGCTTTATCAGATTGAGACGTTCTGTCGTAATGTCGCCCAGGATCCTGACCGCTAGTCCCGGACCCGGAAATGGGTGTCTCCCGAGAATCTCCTGTTTGAGCCCCAGAATGCCTCCGAGACGCCGAACCTCATCTTTGAATAACTCCTTCAGCGGTTCAACAAGCTCCATATTCATCTGTTCCGGCAGTCCGCCAACATTGTGATGGCTCTTGATAGTGGCGGATGGCCCCTTGAATGAAACCGATTCGATGACATCGGGATAAAGCGTGCCCTGTGCCAGAAATCTGACATCCCCGAGCCTGCTGGCCTCGGCTTCAAACACTTCGATGAAAGTACGGCCAATGATCTTTCGTTTTTGTTCGGGATCGGTGATACCCTTCAGTCTTGAGAGAAATAGCTCCGAAGCGTCCACTTTGCGGACGTTTACATCGAGGCTGGCGAGGGCGTCAGGGACATAGCTTTCCTCATTCAGGCGCAGCAGACCGTTGTTCACGAAAACTGAAGTCAGCTTCCTGCCGACAGCCTTGCTCAGGAGTAACGCGCAGACTGCAGAATCGACACCGCCGGAGATTCCGCAGATGATCTCTCCATCTCCCACTTGTGCATGTATTTTCTCGATTTCGGCTTGGATAAACGACTCCATCGTCCAGTCACCGCGCGTTCTGCAAACCTCAAAGAGAAAATTCGAGATTATCTTCGACCCGCCATCTGTGTGAAAAACCTCCGGATGAAACTGAAGGCCATACATTGACCCGCTGTTCGATTCGAACGCTGCAAACGCAACCGAGTCTGTTTTTCCTATCTGTCTGAAGCCGTTCGGAAGTTCCGAGATACTGTCTCCGTGACTCATCCACACGGTGAATTCGTCAGGAAGTCCTTTCCATAGAGGCGAATCGGCGGTCTTACGAAGCTGCGACCGACCATATTCGCGGTTCTCCGCACGTACGAGCTTTCCTCCGAATCTATTGGCGATCAGCCCCTGACCGTAGCAGATTCCGAGCAACGGCACTCCGAGGTCATAGTATGCTTCGTCGCATCGATAAGCATCTTCAGCGATTACCGACAGTGGGCCGCCGGAGAGTACAATTCCTTTCACAGGTTTCGTCTGTGCCTGCTCGACTGGGAAGTTGTACGGCACAATCTCGCAGAATACATTTTGTTCGCGGATTCGTCTTGCGATCAACTGGGTGTACTGCGATCCAAAATCAAGGATCAATATCATTTCCTGGTCTTCCATCCTATGAATCCCGCTTCATTACAGTGTCTCTCAGATAGTGCTCGTCGTCAGTCTCCGGGTAATCGACGTTGTAGTGCAAACCTCTTGATTCCCTGCGACTTATCGCAGACTCGACGATTAAGTGCGCCGAGGTCACCAGATTCCTCAATTCTATAGCCGTGAAAGAGGGCGGCAGCATGCGGTGAAACTCCTCTGTTTCTTCTGACAGGATTCGGAGTCTTTTCCGCGCTCGCTGCAGTCGCTCATTCGATCTGACCACGCCGACATAATCCCACATGAGGCGTCGCAATTCGCCGAGGCTGTGCGATATCAGCACCTCTTCATGTTCGCCGACCGGGCCGCGTGAATTCGTCCGATAATCGATCACCGAAGATGGGGGGCTGAAAGAACTGATGGATCCGAAGTCTTCAATGGCTGTGTAAGCGGCAAACTCCGCCGTTACCACTGCTTCGAGAAGCGAGTTGGATGCCAGCCTGTTTGCGCCATGCATACCGGTACATGCAGTTTCACCGACCGTATAGAGATGCTCGATATCAGTTCTTCCCTCAACATCCGTCTGAATTCCTCCACACATGTAATGAGCAGCAGGCACCACCGGAATTGGTGTGCGCGTGATGTCGATTTCGAGTGCGGAGAGTCTGCTATATATGATGGGGAACCGTCGCATGATGAATGCAGCGTCGATTTCGCTCAGATCGAGGAATACGCATGCGTCCCCGGAGAGCTTCAGCTCGCGGTCAATCGCCCGCGCAACGACATCTCTCGGTGCGAGGTCTCTTTGCGGGTGATACTTCACCATGAACTCCTCGCCCGATTTCAATTTCAACTTGGCGCCCTCGCCTCTGACTGCTTCGGAAATCAGGAAGGAATCGCCTTGAGGATGGCAGAGTGATGTCGGGTGGAACTGCATGAATTCCATATTAGCGATCGACGCTCCGGCTCTATATGCCATCGCAACACCATCGCCTGTCGCGATGCCTGGATTCGTTGTATGTAAATAGGCCCGTCCAACTCCGCCGGTAGCCAGCAGAGTAATTGGAGCTACGAATGCTTCCATCTCACCGGAAAGCGCATCGAAAACAGAGCATCCGAAGCATGTGCGTTTACCGGCAGCGGTGTCGACCAGAAGCTCCGCCGCGAGATGATCTTCGAATATCTCTATATTGGGATTTGCCTTGATTGCAGTGAGCAGTCTTGTCTCGACTTCTCTTCCTGTGTAGTCAGCCGCGTGCACAACTCTCTTCTCGGAGTGCCCCCCTTCCTGCCCGGCATCGAGTGAACTCAGAGTCATGTCTCTGCCCGAACGTGAGAAATCGACGCCGAGTTTGAGAAGCTCTTCGATAGCGTACGGACCGCGCTCGACAATTCTCTTGACTACTCCTTCGTGACAAAGACCTCGTCCTGCCAGCAGAGTATCGTTTATGTGCCTGTCGAATGAATCCTGTGACTTGATTACCGACGCAATGCCACCCTGAGCGTAGTTGGTATTTGACTCAGAATCCTTCTTCTTGGTGACGATCGCGACTTTGCCCCTCAGTGCTGCTCTAAGAGCAAACGAAAGCCCGGCTATTCCCGATCCGACAACAAGGAAATCTATCTTATGAACTACCATTAAAAACACCTACTATTAAGCTACGCAAAGTATCTTCGTTCTGCGTGATTTCCAAACGAATTTTGTAGCAGTAGACTCGGAATTCGGCGAAATCGAGCGGCTGCAGCTTGACAGCGTCCTTTTCGGTAACTGCGAACGCCCCGCACTGTCGCGCGCGAGCCTCTCCAACGAGTTCGTCGACATCACTCTGCGTGAACAGATGATGATCTCTGAAGCGCCGCGTGCAGCCCAGTATTGCACCATCCTTCTCGATCATTTGGAGAAACGACTCCGGGCTGGCTATGGCAGAGAAAGCAAATATAGGTCTCTTTCCGAGATCATCTGCGCCGAATTCTTCGCCAGTGTGGATATCGACAAAACTGTCGCACACATAATCGGAACCAAATGCAGGGGTCCCTTCCAGGTCGGCTTGAAGAGATTCAGATCTTTCAGACTGCGACAGTCTCGATATGATGACCATATCAGCCCGCTTGAGCGAGGATTTCGGCTCTCTGAGATTTCCTGACGGAAGCAGGTATCCCGATCCATACGGTGCTGTTGCGTCAAGAACGACGATATCAAGGTTTCGCTTGATTTTCAAATGCTGAAAGCCATCATCCAGAATGGCGACATCAAATGTATTCGATTTGATGGCATGCTCGAATGCAGCCACTCTGTCCGCTCCCACAGCAATTGTCGCCGAGAGTCGGCCCGCCATCATTCTGACCTCGTCGGATAGGCGATCCATCGGTACATCATCGTCCGGCCTGACAATGGTGATTGCATTCGACTCGCCGCCGTAGCCTCTTGTGAGAATGACCACTCTCTTGCCGAAAGATGTGAGATAATCAGCGATGTACATCACCACCGGAGTTTTGCCCGATCCTCCAATGGTGAGACCTCCCACAGATATGACCGGCACGGGCAGTTCTGTCGATTTGAGTATCCCGAGGCGGTATAACAGTGATCGCAGCCTCGTTCCGATCCGGTAAAGGAATGAGAAGGGGAGAAGCAGCCATGCAGCCAGATTCTCCGCCAGAGTCCGATCGCGATTTCCCAGGAAGTTCTGCACCGACGCCTGATCAGGCATTCGTAACTCTCCAGCGTTTGAGTATCTCGCCTACGACAATGTCGATGTCTGAAGAGAACATCTTCTCGAGCCTCGCAGTTTCCGGCATTGTGAATTCGCCTTTCAGGCAGCGGTCTGCGAAATCGACAAACTCTCTTTCATTGCCGACTTGGGCCGCAAGATTTTCCGTCAGGCATTTGTCTGCGAGCGAACGGCAGTTGTCCATATACGGTCCGAAACAGGTCGGCACACCGAGCGCAATCGGTTCAAGAGGATTGTGACCGCCCAGCGGAACAAGACTGCCGCCGACAAATGCACAGACTCCGATCCCATACAGCTTCCAAAGTTCACCGAGCGTATCGAGTATCAACACATCGAATTCTGTATGCTCCGACATCTTCATTGCCGTGCGCATCATTGGGATCAGCCCGTTTCGCTTAACTAACTCTGCGATTTCTCCCGCCCGGTCGAGATGTCTCGGCGCGAGAATCAGTTTCGCATCGCTGCGCGTAGACTTGATGGTCTTGAATGCTTCAAGAATAATCTCTTCCTCTCCCGGTCGTGTCGATCCGCAGACGATGATTCTGTCACTCCCAGAGAATCGGTACTCGCCAATGACTGCTTCGCGATCGAATCTCTGAATGCTGGAAAACATCCCCGCTATTTTGATATTATCTCCGCTCTTGACAGCTTCGCGTCTGGCGCCGAGTTTCAGATACCGCTCCGCGTCATCGGTCGACTGCGTGTGGATATATTCGATTTGATTCAAGAGTGGCGCAAATAGAGGCTTTAGAGAGAAGTACTTCGAAAACCCGCTGTCCGAAAGCCGTCCATTTACGACCATCACAGGAATCCCACGGCTGAATGAATTGCCTATCAGGTTCGGCCACAACTCGGTCTCGGTGAGTATCAGGAGGCCGGGATTGAATTTGCGATATGCACGCGGCACAATGGCCGGGGCATCGAAAGGAAGGTAGTACAGCTCGATGTCGGGCGCAGCCTCCTCTCTTGCCACTTTCATACCGCGCGGAGTGAACAGCGTCAGCACCAACCGTGAGGTGGCATCGTTCTCTCTGATCTTCTCAAGCAGCAGCAGTGCAGCCTTGACCTCTCCTACAGATGATGCGTGAATCCAGATCGACCGTATGCCGGATGAGTCTCTCGTGCCGGATCGATAAAGTCCCAAAAAGTTCAGATATGATCTGTCGGAGATTATTGCTTTGCACATCAAGTATGGAGCGGCCATCAGCGCAAGCAGATAGGACAATACATCGTACAGGAATCGCAATTGACCAGCCTTTCGTATCAGGCTCAGCAAGAGAGACGACATCGCTCGCTGAACATGCATGAGATACAGACCGGAATATAGCGAAATAGATTTTTTCATGCAAACATGCAAAAAGTGACTTGACAAACGATCATTCGACAGTTATAATGAAATTGCTTGAAAGGAGCATCTGCATACTATCTTCATTGCTACTGTTTGTAAACTAACTCTCGTTCTCAGCATAGGATGATATCAGCTTTATAACTTTCTTGTTACCGTTTTTACATGCGTTAACCCCAAGCTTCGGCAATCGTGCGTCGAAGGTAAGGACGGTAAGCTCTCACGACCCCCTTGATACTGTGCTCTAAATTCTTGAACTCATTGTTCTAACAGGCATATGCCGGATTGGAGACAGTGCAACCTACCAAAGCGCTACAGAATTAGTAAGACATAACCTGACTCGGGATATTCATCCTGGGACGAAAGAGTCTTATAAGGAACTGTTACCGCCGAGCTTTAGAAGCTGAAGAGTGTTGTCCGAGGATGGACGGCATAAACGTCTAATGTGAATCCTGTTACGCAGTGCAGACTGCGGGACGGGAGGGAGGTGGTAATAGCAAGCCGCATAACCTTCAAGCACCAGTTTCACCGTGGTTTGAACGTTGAGGGGGGATCTATTCGAGTCGGACTCGCTCTTCGTCAGACCTGTGTAGGGATACACGGCATTTGACTGAGTGAGTTTTGGCAGCTCTGTCCGTGAGACCGGGCACGTTCGGCCAGCTCTGCCGGACGTGCCTGGATGGAATCGATTCCACAACGTCACGTCGGAAATTGATCCTCAAACCACGGAGTATGCGCAAATCAATTATCTCAGAATCCGGTTTCATCGCCGGAACGGCACAGCAAAATAAGCCCCGTTGCGGTAGCGTTCCGCGACACAGTACCACGGGGGGCAGAGCGATCTGCCCCCTGGGGGCTTCGAAAGAAATCAATTAATTCTCTCCCTCAGATTGCCGGTTGCAGGTTAGTTGGTTCTGCAGCCGGCTTCTCCGTTTGGGGGGCTAAGGTATTCCATTCATAGATTCCTAATGATTGCCAAAGGTAGCAACACAGCACATTGACTAGTCGTCCAGCACTGATGTTTTCATTTGACAAGCTATCATCGGAGAAGTATTGTGTGATCAAGAAGGACGTTGAATCATACTTAGGTAAAGAAGAGCGGGAAATACCCCGATACTTGGTGTGTGGTCCAATCCAAGCAAGGTCCACACACACTGAAGTTCCGCGGGAGGCAAAGCATGTTGCAAGAGATCAAAATAGACAATTTCATGTCTTTGATTAATGTGGTTTTCGAGCCTAAAGATGCAAACCTCGTCGTTGGAGTGAACAATGCAGGCAAGACTAATCTGACCAGAGCCCTGATGTTTCTCTCTTCGACCGCTTGGCGCCCTCTGGATGAATGTGCTCAGTTCATTGGGATTCCGATTCAGTATATCCGAAATGTCTATTACAAGAAGCAAACGGTAGACATTTCTGTTAAGGCCACCGTTCCATTCGAGGACCATACTGCTGGCTTCGCGTACTCCCTTCGAATATCATTCACAAATCGCACTACTCCGGTACTAGAGATGGAGGTTGACTCCGAGTCTCTCATCATCGATGCTCCGGGATTTGAGAGTGTCGAGCTTCTAAACAACACACGTGAAGGTGTGTCCCTTCTCAACGAAATTGATCATCTTAAAGGAGAAACCAAATACGTCAAGACCTTTGCACCTCGCAATACTACAATGTTGCATCGACTCTATGACTTAGAGACAAACAAAAGATCTAATTGCTTCAAACGCTACCTGCAATTCTGGCAATCGTACGAACTCGATCAATCAGCGCTGCGAGGGGGCAACTACATCCCTAACGACTTCCTTCTTAACCATACTGGCGGGAATTTGGCGTCAGTCATATACCATTTGAAGAAAAGCAATGAGCAGTCATATAGAGTGCTCCTTGATTGCGTGAAAATGATGGAACCAGATCTTGAGTATATAAACTTCTTCGGTGGTGACGATCAACGTAATGTCGCAATGAGCTTTGACTATAAATCACAGGTGAGGCTGCCAGGCTGGACAGCCTCAAGTGGCACACTTCGATTCCTGGCTCTGGCATATGTCTTGCTTGCTCAACCGTTGCTTCAATCTCGACCATTGATCATGGTCGAAGAACCGGAAAACGGCATCTATGTTGGTCTTCTTAAAGAGATACTTAGTATGGCTTTAGAGGGGGGCGGGCCAAGACCTCAACTACTATTCACTTCTCATTCTCCCTATTTCGTCGATCTTTTTGACAAAAGACTGGACAGCGTCTTTGTCATGAAGAGGGACGAATATGCATCCAAAATCTCTCGCATAGATGCTGCGGAGGCCGAGAATCGACTGAAAGAATATCCTTTGGGCGAGCAGCACTTTTGGGAAATGCTGACATGAAGATCGGGTACTGCGGGGAAGGGAATGCCGACGAGGCATTTCTCAAAGGACTCGCTCATCGTTTGTGCCCAGACGCGGAGCTGGAAAGGGGTTCGTTTCGCGGCACCGCGTTGGTGTCGGAGCGACAGCAATTCAAGAAGACTCTGAAGGTTCTTTGTGATATCAAATGCTGCAAGTATGTGGTTATGCTTAAAGACTGCGACAAGGGCAAGTGGAGAGAAGTAAAGAAGCAATTCAGTATCCATATTGATTCTGAGTACGAACATATGGTTGTCATTGGAATAGCAGACAGGAATCTGGAATGTTGGCTGGCGCTTGATCGTCCGGCTCTGGCAGCGGAACTTGGTTGCCAGGAGTCAGAAATACCAGTCAACAACCCTTCTAGCTTTGTCAAGAGCCGATTCGGAGTCCGATCAAGATGTCGCATCGAAGAATTTGTTAAGAGCAGCGCGCCGCTCAAGAACTGGGTCCAGAAGGGTGACTCGTTCAAGGATTTCTGGGAGCAGATCAGAGACTTTGGAAAGCCCGAGGACTGTGGAATTGTAGCCCGGATGGATTCCGACTGATCAGTCACTGGCCAAGTCACCGGGGTCTTCTGTAGCACGTCCGGTTAACCAGCCCAATCAGGCATCAGACTTAGATCGATATTGAAGACCGCGAGGCCGATCAGGTAGATGAATGCGGTGATCAGCACTACGCCGATGAGATTCATGATTATTCCGACTCGCATCATGTCCCCCATCGTCACTTCGCCACTGCCGAAAATAATCGCGTTCGGAGGTGTTGCCACCGGCAGCATGAAAGCGCACGATGCCGACAGCGTAGCCGGAATCATCAGCAGCAACGGATTCACTTTGATAGCTACTGCCAAAGATCCGAGCAATGGCAGGACAATCTGCGTAGTTGCGGTGTTTGATGTCAATTCCGTGAGGAATGTCAGCATGGTCGATACAGATGCGACCATGAAGACAGGGGAGACTCCGCCGAGGATAGCCAGATGATGAGCGATCCATGCCGAAAGCCCCGATTCCAAGAAACCGGCCGCGAGCGCAAATCCTCCACCGAACAGAATCACAATTCCCCAGTGCAATTTTGTGGCTGTCTCCCAGGTCATCAGCCTCTCGTGCCGCCTTGAACGAGACGGGATAACAAACAGCAAAAGAGCAATCGCAATCGCTATCGTACCGTCATCGATCATATGACGTTCCGGCAGAATGGCCGACCATCCCGGTATTGTTAACCAGCCGAGGTCGATCTTCTGTCTGAATATCCACAGCAGGGCAAGAATCACAAATAGTGACATGACGACTTTCTCCTCGTATGACATCTTCCGAAGCCGTCTGTACTCGTCGCGGAAGAGATCGACGTCGACAGGTATCGGATGCTTTGTTGATGCGAACATCCGCGTGAGAAGAAACCATGCCACCACGAGGAACAGGGTGGATGACGGTAGACCGAATGTGAACCAGCCGGCGAATGTAATTTCGGGCGCAGCGGGAAATGTGGTCGCGAATATCTTGCTGAAAGCGAGATTCGGTGGAGTGCCGATGAGAGTCGCCATGCCACCGATCGATGCTGCGTAAGCTATTCCGATTAGAAGCCCAACCGAAAAGCGGCGGACGTCAGCATCTGGTGCAGCCTCTCTCAGCTTGAAAATGATCGCCATGGCAATCGGCACCATCATCATCGTGGTCGCGGTGTTGGAAATCCACATCGACAGAAACGCTGTCGCTACCATGAATCCGAGAATTACCCGTCTTGGACTTGATCCTATCAGCAGCATGATTCTCAGCGCGATTCTGCGGTGCAGATTCCATCTCTGCATCGCCAGCGCCATGATGAAACCGCCGATGAAGAGGAAGATGACATGATTAAAATACGTAGCAGCAACTGCCTTGCCGCTCATGATTCCAAGCAGAGGGAAAAGTGCCACCGGCAAGAGTGCAGTAGCAGGAATCGGTATTGCTTCGGTGATCCACCAGATAGCCATCAGCAGTGCGACTGCTGCGGCACGTGTCACCAACGGGTTCTGATGATCGAGATCGAAGAAAAGCAGTATTGCGAGACCAGCAACAGGTCCCGCAATCAGCCCGATGGTCTTCTTGAGACTTCGCTGGGTCGAGTTGTAATCGTCTGCAATCACGGCATATGAATTATATATCTGTCAAACGTCTGGCGCCAAGTTTTTATTGGTCCCATAGAGCTATCGTTTGCTGTAATCAGATGATTGAGAGTGTGGTGATCTGTGTCATGGGGATCGATTTGCGATCCCCATGCTGGCACCGAGGTCCCATGTCGGAACTCGCTGCTCGAACTGACAGGTGACTACTCTGTCGGAGAGGGGAGGAAATTACCGAATCCGAAAAGTATTCGGATACGATTCAACATTCTCTGTCTTCGGCAAGCATGTTAGTCAATAGTTCCTTGCCGTTCAATACGCTGTTGACTACCTCAATCAGCCTCGAAGCCGCGCTCTGGGCTTTCTATTACAGTGAGTCTTTCAAAGAGGGGTTGCTGTTAGCCGTGAATCTTGGCAATGACACCCAGACACCGACACTTTGCTCTTGACTTCACTGCGTTATCGTTTACCATACGGCGTTATCTCGTACGTATTCTATTGCGGAGGCAGAAATGGATTATTTCAAGCGGACGAAAGTTCGTTCGATCATTCTCGACGACAGCGTCAAGGTGGGGGAGAGGCCGATCATTCTCGGTTGGGTGCGGACGATACGCGTATCCAAGAATGTTGCGTTTGTGGAAGTCAACGATGGCTCCTGCATGGGTAATATCCAGGGCGTGATCTCCAATCCGGAGTCTTTCCCCGATCTCCAGAAGATTAACACCGGAGCCTCAGTCAGAATGGTTGGTGAGTTGATCGAATCGCAGGGAGAGGGTCAGAAGTACGAGATTACACTCGATCAACTTGATCTGATCGGCGAGGCGGATCAGACATATCCGTTGCAGAAGAAGCGACACAGCTTCGAGTATCTGCGCGAAATAGCTCACTTGCGCGCTCGTGGCAATACGTTCGGTGCAGTGAATCGTATCCGTTCGAAGATTGCATACGCCGTTCATAAATTCTATCAGGAGCGCGGATTTTATTACGTACACACGCCGATTATATCGGCGTCCGATTGCGAGGGCGCTGGCGAGATGTTCCGCGTGACGACTCTTGACTTCGACGACCCGCCGCGCGTTGACGGCAAAGTTGATTTTCGCGAAGATTTTTTCTCGTCTGAGGCGTTCCTTACAGTCTCCGGGCAACTCGAAGGCGAGTTGATTGCGACCGCGCTCGGCGATATCTATACATTCGGACCGACATTCCGGGCCGAGAATTCTAACACCGCCCGGCATGCGTCGGAGTTCTGGATGATCGAGCCGGAGATGGCGTTCTGCGAGTTGGATGAGGATATGCAGGTAGCCGAGGATTTCCTCAAGTACCTGTTCGAATATGCCCTCACCGAATGTGCCGATGAGATGAACTTCTTCGGCAACTGGATAGACAAGACTGTGCGTGAGACTCTGCAGTCTGTCATCAAATCCGAATTCGTCAGAGTGTCATATACCGAAGCCGTGAAAATTCTGGAGAAGGCTGACCAGAAGTTCGAATTCCCGGTTGCATGGGGCACGGACCTGCAGTCGGAGCATGAGCGCTACCTTACCGAGAAGCATTTCAAACGCCCCGCGATAGTCTACGACTACCCGCGCGAGATTAAGGCGTTCTACATGAGGGTCAATGACGACGGGAAGACTGTTCGCGCGATGGATGTTCTTGTGCCGAAAATCGGCGAGATCATTGGCGGTAGCGAACGTGAATACCGCCACGACATATTGATGAATCGCATTGTGGAATGTGGCCTTCCGGTCGAGAATTACGATTGGTACCTGGACATCCGTAAGTACGGCACAGTGCCTCATTCAGGCTTTGGGCTTGGATTCGACAGGACGCTGATGTATATCACCGGTATGGCGAATATCCGCGATGTGGTGCCGTTTCCGCGTGTCCCGAGATGGGCCAGGTTCTAATAATACTGCCGTAAGTGCGCTTCATTGCAGGGGAAACTACCGGCCGGTTAGAGGAAGACTTTCATCTGTCAACCTCAAACCGGCCGCTATTTATGTGTGCAAATCCTGAGAATAGCCTTGAAAACAGCGGTCGAACGGCGAATGTTTTTTTCGACTTTGCCCGCAAAAACACCATTTTTTCCTTGCGTGCAAAATTCAAACAATCTATTTTAAACTGAAATCAAGCGGGTTTCAGGCCTGTTAGGCAACAGGACATGCTTTGCACCCCTGATTTTAAAGGGGAAAAGCAAGGTGCAAGAATCGGGTTTGAGTCTCGCAGAAGGGTTCGAGGATTCTAACTAATTGGAGGGTTCAATGGCAGGAAAGCCACTGACAAAAGCTCAGCTTGTTTCGAAGCTGTCAGGTGACCTTGAAATGACAAAGGTCAACGTTAACAACTTTCTAGAGCAACTCAACAAGATCGCGATGGCCGAGACTAAGAAGTCGGGACAGTTCACCCTGCCGGGTATCGGCAAGCTGGTGAAGTCACATCGCAAGGCTCGCATGGGACGTAACCCGCAGACCGGCGAAGCGATCAAGATTCCGGCAAAGACTGTCGTGAAGTTCCGCGTCGCTAAGGCCTGCAAGGACAGCATTATTCCGCCGAAGAAATAATCGGCGTCGAAGAATCCGCCTATATTATTGGGCAACGCGAAAATGCTGCCGGCTCTTAAAACCGGCAGCTTTTTTTGTGGGCTGCAATCAATCGTACTAATTCTCCAGTACTTCTCAGGCAGCAAGCAAAGAAGTGAAACCGATTACAAATGCCCGCGTACCACAATATGACATCTGAAACGGAGGCTGAGAACAATGGCTGCTTTCATTCTTTGGTGCATACTTTTCGTCATCTGCTGGCCGCTGGCGCTGATCGCGCTTCTGCTGTACCCGTTTGTATGGCTGCTGTTGCTGCCGTTCAGGCTTGTCGGCATTGTGGTCGGGGGAGTGTTCGATTTCCTCAAGGCTATTATATTCATGCCTGCCAGAATTCTGGGCGGTTTGACCGGGGCGTAGGATCTATCATTGCGATGAATATCGCAATCCAGCCCATGTAATTCCCACACCCATTGTCATTCCTGTGGTGGAACTTCTTAAGATAGCCTAATGCATCGCTTAGTTTGTCATCGCGAGAGACAAAGCGACGTGGCGATCTCTCCCGCGCGGGCAGGAATCCTTTCCTGCACGAATTATCCACTCACTGCTTTGCAAAGCTGTCAGGATGGGAATCCTGACAGCGCATGAAACAGTGAGATTGCCACGCTTCGTTCGCAATGACGGCGACATAGGTTTTTCAACGAGCTCGAAGGTGGGAATCTATTGCAGGTAGAATGTTGTGAGGATGCAGTATGTCCTCACTCGTACATACCTATTGCATCAAGGAACCCTCGCGCCATCGCTGACGCGGGGTTTCTCGTTGACTATATATTACCAGTCTACTCGACCGGCTTGATTCCTTCTCTTTCGAGGATTCGCGGAATTTCGAGAAATGTCCTCGCCGGTCTGGCGCCGGCATCTTCGAGGACTTTCAGTTTCGATTTCGCGGTCCCCATCGACCCTTCGACAATCGCGCCGGCATGTCCCATACGCTTGCCGGGAGGAGCGAATACACCGCCGATTAGACAAATCACCGGCTTCTTCATCCTCTTGATCGTCTCCTTGGAAATCTCTTCATAGACACCACCGATTTCGCCGCACATCACGACCGCCTCGGTCTCCTCGTCCTGTTCGAACATCCAGAGGATGTCGTCAAAAGTCGAACCGAGGACAGGATCGCCCCCGAGTCCGACGCAGGTTGTTTCGCCATAGCCGGTTCTCGTAAGCGTGTCGGCGACGTAGTATGTGATCGACCCCGACCGCGAGACTGTGCCGACTTTGCCCCGCTTGAAAGCAATGTCCGGCATGATTCCGAGATTTGCCTGGCCGGGAGATATGATCCCCGGCGTGTTGCCGCCGAGAACTGTCGTTCCGTATTTCTTAGCCTCTTTGCGAATGGCCATCATATCGAAAATCGGAATGTGCTCCGGAATGACGACCACAAGCTTGATGCCTGCCCAGATAGCCTCGATAGCAGCTTCTTTCACAAACTTCGCGGGCAGGAATATGACCGATGTATCGGCTCCGGTAGAGTCTATTGCAAATTCAACCGTGTCGTATACGGGAACATTCTCAACCATCTCGCCGCCTTTGGCGGGCGAAGTTCCACAGACGATATTCGTGCCATACTCGATCATCCGTTTCGTGTGGAATTGACCGGCCGTACCTGTGATGCCCTGTACGAGTATTCGTGATTCTTTGTCGACGAGTATTGCCATTACTTCGCCCCTTTCGAAAGTTCGACCGCTCTGCGGGCGATATCCTCGATCGGAGTCTCGATGCCGTGAGCCTCGATGTTCTCGAACAGATCAGGATCCTTCTTCTTGGCTTCGTCGAACAGCCTTACCCCTTCTTCCCAGTTGTTACCGGTCATGCGCATCACCATCGGCTTGGAGAGGCCGTGGTTTTGCAGGAACATGATCACGCCCTTGGCAAAATCATCGCAACGAGATATCCCGCCGAAGCGAGCACCAAAGATCGCCTTTACTTTCGGGTTCTCATCGAGAAGCACAAGCATCTTGGCGAGACGTTCCGGTGTCGGTCCCCCGCCGGAATCCATGAAATTCGCGGGATTACCACCATAGTAGTTGATGAAATCGTTGCCCATGATGCCGAATCCGGCGCCGCCGGGAAACATACCGATGTTGCCATCCAGATCGAGATACGGGATGCCATGTTCGCGCGCTTCTTTTTCACGGGGCGTCATTTCGCCTTCCTCGTGGCGTTTTTCGATTCCCATCTCTGCGAGTTCCGGGTGCCTGAATAGGGAATCGTCATCGACAGAAATTCGCGCATCGGCTGCCACAAGACCGCCCTCGTCTGTTTCGATCAGCGGGTTGATCTCGGCGAGTTTGCAGTCGTAATCCTTGAACGTCTTATACAGACCCTGTATGATCGACGCGACCTGTTTGAGCTTTTCCTTGCGGAATTTCATTTGCAGCCCGAGTCCGTAGGCCTGGAAGCTGAACATCTTCTCATCGATATCGAAACTCTCCTTGAATACCTTTGTAGGATTCTTCCGGGCGAATTCCTCGATATCGACGCCGCCGGTCGGAGAACAGATCACGACTATCTTGTACCTGGCGCGGTCAATCGTGACGCCCAGGTAGTACTCGCGGCGGATATTCAACATCGGATCGACCAGTATCTTACTGACTGGATAGCCTTTGATCTCCTCTGCAAACAACGCTGTAGCCAATTCTTCCGCCTGCTCAGGAGACTCCGCTTTCCTGATCCCTCCCGCCTTGCCACGTCCACCGGAGAGAATCTGAACCTTCAGCATACCGGTGCCATCAAGATTGGTGACAGCATTTCGGACTTCCGCCGGTGTAGTGCAGAGTGTTCCCTCCGTGATCGGTATGTTGTTTTTTGCAAACAGCTGTTTTGCTTCGTACTCGAACAGCCGCATTCCAGTCTCCTTTCTATTTCAATGTCGTGGCCGGGTGATTGTCTCACCCGGCCCGTTTTACTATCGCGGTTCTTTTTCGACAGTGCGTATCGCCTCAAACAGGATGTCAAAACCCTGGTCGACGGTCTCTTTGGAGATCACCAGTGGCGGGACAATCCGAATAGTGTTCGGTCCGCACGTCAATATCATCAGGCCATGCCTGAAACATTCCATCATTATCTCTCTTGCGAGCTTCGGTGCGCGTTCTTTGGTCTCTCTATCCTTGACGATTTCCACACCGATCATCAATCCCTTGCCACGAACATCGCCGACGATCTCGGATGACTTCTGGAATTCCAGCAGTTGCTTCATCGCATAGTCGCCCATTTTCCGGGCGTTCTCCAACAGCTCATTCTCGATTATATCGAGCGTAACCAGCGCCGCGGCGCAGGATACCGGATTACCGCCAAAAGTCGTCGAATGTGCTCCCGGCTCCCAGGACATCAGGTCGGCTGACGACGTGCAGGCTCCGAGTGGCATGCCGGAGGCGATACCCTTGGCGGATGTGACAATATCAGGCACGACATCGAAATGTTCGATGCAGAACCATTTGCCTGTGCGACCCATGCCGGACTGTATTTCATCCGACACAAACAGTATACCGTATTTCTCGCAGATTTGCTTGATCCTGGTGAAATAATCGACAGGCGGGAGCACATATCCACCCTCGCCCTGCAACGGCTCGGTGAAGAACGCCGCCACTTCCTCGCCGGGGCAGACCTGATTCAGATAGATGTCCTCGATCATATCCGCGCACTGCAGGTTGCACGACGGATACTTCAGATTGATCGGGCAGCGGTAGCAGTACGGATAGAAGACGTGCGTAACGCCGTCCATCATCGGGTGAAAATTGAGCCGCTGGTTTTTCTTCGAGCAGGTAAGCGACACCGCACCGATCGTGCGTCCATGGAAAGCACCTATATATGCCAGAAATCTTGTGCGCTTGGTGGCGTATTTTGCGAGCTTGATCGCGGCTTCGACTGCTTCCGCACCGGAATTCCCGAAAAAAGTCCGCTTGTTGTCATCGCCGGGAACGATCTTCGCCATCTTCTGCGCAAGCTTGCCGATCAATTCATGATAGAAGTCGGCTGAGGCGAAGTGAATGCCCCGGCTCGCCTGAGTCTTGATAGCTTCGACAACTTTCGGATGGACGTTGCCGGTCGAGCAGACGCCGATACCGGCGTGGAAATCGACAAAGCAGTTGCCGTCGACATCCCAGACGTAACATCCCTCGGCGCGGTCGAGAACTGTCGGGAAAATGCGTGTGTATGACTGCGAGACGAATTTCTCGTCATCGGCAATCATCCTGCGGCTCTTCGGACCGGGTAGTTCGGTCAATATCTTCGGGCTATGTGCACTGGTCATGACTTTCTCCTCTCATAAAGGCTAAAAGGTTACTGTCCCATAAAAGCTGGAGAAAGCTGGGCGACTACAATTGCCCCTTGTAATAAGCCTTGCTCAGCATTTGACTGATATAAAAGCACATAGCAAATTGCCAAAAACGCCCGTATAGGGCGATTCAAGGAAACTCCGGGGGCGGATTTCTCCGTCCCATACGTCCGAATCAATGTATGCTTTTGACAGCGAATGTCAATCGGATTCTGGAGGGAGGCACTCGCCCGATGAGCCGACAGGAATCCCGGAGAGTAGATATATATGTTGCATTTATGACCCCGAATAAGTATTGATAGAACGAATGGCAAGCGCGTTCACGGAAAATACTAGGGGAGCTGTTGAGGAATCTTTGCTGGTCAATCCGGCATCAGCAGTTGGCTTAGCCAGCAGACGGAGGAACCATGGTAACGGAAGATGAGTATTCGGCTGACCCGATAGCAGCGGAAGCTAAAGAAACTCGACGATTTTCGGATTGGATCAAAGAGCACAAGGACGTAATTGATATCGCGATAAAGGCGACTGGCTTGGTTGTCGCAGTGGTGACGCTCAGTCTCATTTACAGCCAGATCAAAGGGCTGCGCGAGCAGAATTTAGCTACTTGGTTCTCCAACAGGCCAGCGCTTCGAATCCTGCCTTTGAATCCCGCAAGTGACCTAAATGTGTTCGGAGAGCCATCGGAACACAGCATCAGAGAAGACTTAAGTGATACGCTTTTCTTCAAGCTGACATATACGATAGGAAATGTCGGCAATACTCCGGCGGCGATCGACACTGCTTATTATGAGATGGCTTTACCTGATAAGGTATTATGTGATACTGTGAGCTACGGAAGATTGTGCTTGGCTCCATCTGACGAGATCATCGAGGCGATGAGGATTCTGTTAAGACGCGACAAGGAGTGTGTATTCAAGATTACCATCGCATATGATTGGGAGAGACCGATAGGAAATCGAGATAGGTTTAGGCTAGAAAAGTACTACCGTGCGTCATTCATAGACAATAAGTGGCGAACTGTCCTTCTGGCAGCCGCAGACTATGAGGACTATAAAACGGAATATTCAGGTAAGCCTAAACAAGAAGCAGCTTCGAAATAATCCGCGAATAAGTCCGAGTTGCCCGTTCTTGAAATGCCGTAATGCGCGAAGAGAGGAGTCACTATGCATGAGAAATACCCTAATCAGTCAATCTTCGAGCGAGACAAGTTCAAGTGCCAGTATTGTGATCTTGACGCATCAAAAGACTTCAAGATGTGGTGGACAGCTAATCTCAGCATCGACCATGTTGTGCCGAAGAGTAAGGGCGGCACCGATGATCCGTCGAATCTGGTAGTGGCGTGTCATTCATGCAATCTCTTCAAGGGGTCTGCGTCATGTTCAAACATCGAAGAGGCGCGAGATGTCGTTGCGGAGAGAAAAGAGCAGGCCAGGATGTGGTTCAGGAAGCACGTCACAAAGGAAGAAGCTTAGAATTTGTTCTCGCGGTCGAGCTGTCCGCCTCGAACGGATTCCTGGCAGCTCTCTGATGGCAACCTTCAGAATAAAACTCCGTATACTTTAGCTAACATGGCTATATCGCACCGCAATGGTTGCAAATCTAGGGTGCGTTAGCCAAAGAATGTCCTGGCGGGACTAATCGCACGACGGAGGATTGTTATGAATATTCAAATCGACAGGAAGACAAAGATTCTGTGCGCGGCGGATGTCCACGGAGTGCCCTGACCCCTGCCGGCAGGTTTCGGGGAAACCTACCCTACAGCTATTCTGGGGAACCTACCCTACTTTAGATTCATCGAGAGTATCTTGATATCGGTGTAATCTTCGATAGAATAGCGGATGCCTTCGCGTCCCAAACCGGAATCCTTCATGCCACCGTACGGCTGATGATCTGCGCGATATGTCGGGACATCATTGATCACAACACCGCCCGCCTCGATTGTCTCGAACGCATACCAGATGTCTTTCATTCGGTTTGTGAACACACCCGCCTGCAATCCGAAATCTGAATCGTTGATCTGTGCGACGGCTTCTTTGAAGTCTGTATACTTGAGGACCGATACCAACGGCGCGAAGACCTCCTGCGCGCAGACTTTCATATCTGGCTTCACATCAGCAAGGATCGTCGGCTGCACATGCCCGCCAAGACGCTTGCCACCGGCTACAATTTTAGCGCCATGGCTCACAGCCTCTGCAATCCAATTCTCAATCCGGATCGCCTCTTTCTCTTCGACTACCGGTCCGATATCGACACTTGGATCGAGCGGATCACCGACTCTAAGCTCGTTAACTTTCTCTGTGAACAGGCTGATGAACCTGTCATAGATGCTCTCGTGCAAATAGACTCTCTGCACCGAAATGCAGCTCTGCCCCGATGCGGCAAAGCCGCCGAAGATCATTCGGCTGACCGCGTACTCGACATCGGCATCATCGGCTACGATCGCGCCGGCGTTGCCGCCGAGTTCGAGCACTACACGTTTCTTGCCTGACTTCTCTTTAATCATCCAACCGACCAACGGTGATCCGGTGAATGTGATCACTTTGACTCGCGGATCCCGGAGCAGCGGGGCTGTATCTCTTGACGATGCCGGGAGTATCGATACGACGCCTTTCGGCAAATCTGTCTGATCGATAATCTCAGCGAGTTTGAGAGCAACAATCGGTGTTTTGGATGCGGGCTTGAGGACGATCGTATTCCCGGATGCCAGTGCCGGGCCGATCTTGTGTGCGACGAGGTTAAGTGGGAAGTTAAACGGCGATATTCCGGCGACGACTCCCATAGGGAAGCGCCTCACCACGCCCCAGCGCCCCTCGGAACCTGCCTGCCAATCCATAGAGATCAGCTCGCCTCCGAGTCTCTTCGCTTCTTCAGCAGATATCGCAAAGACTGAGACTGCCCGATTAACCTCACCGAGTGAATCTTTGATCGACTTGCCCATCTCGCGTGTGATTGTCTCGGCAAACTCGTCTTTGCGCTTCTCGATTTCGGAGGAAATGAACTGCAGCGCATCAGCTCTTTTGTAACTCGGAAAAGACCGGTATGCATGAAAAGCCTCATTCGCTTTCTCAATTGCAGTCGTGAAGTCATCAGGAGATGCGGCGGCGACAGTCCCGACAAGAGACTTGTCGAAGGGATTGATTACATCAATCGTCTGATTTGAATCCTTCCATTCTCCGGCGAGGTAGAGTCTGTGTTTCTGGGCCATCATCAAGCTCCCTTCCAGCTATCTTTATGATTTGAGCATTCTCTCCTGCTCATGCATATACATAATCAGAGTCCCAATATTCATCAGTTGCATCTTGTTCAAACGTCCCGCCAGCAGTTTTGTCAAAACGGATGAATTGAGTTGCTCATTGACTAATTGCGACTCGCTCGCCAGCCGAACCAGTGCATCGACAAGCTGCTCGTCCTTGTATGTGCCGTAGGCCCCTCTGACGAGCAGCCGTCTGCCGATTTTCCGTATCACAGGTTTGGAGCTCATCCAGAGCCTCATCTGAGGAACGATTCTGGCCCAAACCGAAGTTATGGGAACCTTAAGGTCGGCGTATTTAATTTTCTCGCTGCCCGGTTTGAGTGCAGCGAGGAAGCACTTAATCAGACCGAATCGCTTCTTATAATGATCCGGGATGTTCATCAGCGTGAGGAATACCGGTAACGAGTAGAACTGCGACGCTGTCCAGAATCCGATACGGTTGCGATCCTGACCTTCCATGAAATACCGGTTCTCGCGGTCGAGCAGCATGAATCTTGCAAACTTCAGATCGTAGTCTTCCTCCGGGAACGAATCAAATGTCTCAATCGAGGCCGTGTACAAATCTGCCGGTGCGATGCCGAACAGTTCGGCACAAATATCGATGTCGAGAATTCTCGGCGCGATCATGGTCAGGTTCAACATGTCATTGATATTGGAGAATGCCTGCTCAGGAAGACGGGAAGTCTTGACAGCCTCTCCGCCATCTCCGGTGTAGTAGGTTAAACGTCTGCCGAATTTCTCTCTGACTATTTCGTATAGTTCGAGCGATCCTGCCATCGCAATGCTGTTTATTCCATCTTTTGCCAGGCTGAATTCCAGCATCCGATCAATTGTAGGATTGTGCACTTTGAATGTGATGTGATTGGTCCGCATGAACTCGGCGACTTCGGCCGCCACAGTTACGTCGTACCTGTTTGCTTCGTCAAAATCGAGAGATGTGACTGTGTGTATATTGTCAGCCACAGCAGCCAGACCAGCCAGAACACACCTCGAGTCCATTCCTCCACTCAGACCGACGACTGTCTTGTCTCCTTTGCGCCACTCCACACGGCGAGTTGTCGCCTCCCTAAATCTGTCTGCTAGTTTCCCGGCAGTCTCTGCGACCGGAGTAGATGCTTGACTGCGAGCCATTCTCCATTGCCAGTAAGTCAATATTCGCGGAGCGTTGTCGCCCGGCTTGAAACGGAGGGCGGTCCCAGGGAGAAGCCTGCTGATGTTTGCATTATGCGTTCTCGAATGCAAGGGGAATCCATAAATGAGCTGTTCAGCGGCGCCTATCGGATCGATCAGAAGCCTGCCAGTTACACTGACAATGAACTTATGTTCTCTGCCGACCATCAATTGGCCTTTTTCAAAGCAATGGAACAATGGTAGCTGACTGAGAGCATCGGGTAGTATCGCGACTTCGCCGGTACGTTTCGAGATCACCACTATCACAAATGGACCGTCTCGTTCCATCAGCCACCGGGAAATTCGGCCATCATCGATCTCGGAATCACCGTCGTCGCACCATCGGGCTACAAGCTCGAGTTCGCTATTCAGATCGCGTTCAGCGAGATCGTATATGGCTCCCTCAACCAGCACGATGTGGTTGGTCAGATCAAGGACCGATCGCGGATACTCGGGGTATGCTGTGAAGCCAAGGAAAGCGCTGTTCGAATTGTATATCGTCTCTGCCAGATAGTCTGCGTCGTGACACATGCCAGCAATCGCTTTTCGGCAGGCCGCAAGTTCGGTATCACGAATTTTGGGGGATACTAACAGGCTTAGGCCGGGCAACTGCATACTCCTCAGTTTTATTCACAGCGAACAGCGGCCTCAAATGTAGAACGGACTGTATCGGTTTGCAAGGGAAATGTGACCCTTTTGCGACTCGGTTCTGCTCTCAGAAGATAGACTGACACGAAAATATTTTAGTTAGCAAGCAGCTCTCTGATTTTCGACTTTAGCTCGCTGATATCCCCTGATTTGATAAGATAGGCATCAGCTGCCCATGAACTGAAGTCGTGCTTGTAATGATTGTAAGCCGTGTTGAGAATCACAGGTCTTTCTCTGTTCTGATACTTCAGATCACTGAGCACTCGCAGGCCTTCTTCCTCGCCAAGTTTTAGGTCGAGCACGACCAGATCCGGCTGAAACTCCTCGGATACTCTCAGCGCCGCTTCCCCTGATTCAGCTGTGGCGACGCTGTACCCTTCCTCCTCGAGTTCCATCCTGTACAGCTCGAGAAGGTTCTTCTCATCTTCAACTATGAGTACTTTTCCCATCGCTTTCCTCTTCTCCATAAGTGTCCCTACACCTCTTTAACATGCCGATTGGTCGGCAAGTTCACTGTGAATGAAGATCCTTCTCCAAGTGTCGATGAAACTTCAACGAAGCCCCCATGGTCGGCGACTATTCGCTTTGAGACAGGAAGGCCGAGACCCGCTCCAGAGCTCCGAGTGGTAAAAAACGGCTTGAATAGATTGTCAATCGTTTCCTGTGACATACCGCATCCTGTATCTGTTACCCTGAACCATTCCCAGCCTCCATTTGTACCTGTGGAGACTGTTAGAGTTCCACCATCGGGCATGGCCTGTGTAGCATTTTCAATAAGATTGAACACTACCTGTTTAAGCCTGTCCCGGTCGGCTTTGACTGTTGAGGTTGCGCTTGTCAGCTCGATGTGCACCTCGATATTGGCAAACGACAATTTATCCGCCAAAATCTCAAGAGTCTCCGATATTAGCTCGTTTAGATCGAGGACAGTAAGATTTAGCTTACGTTTCTTGGAATAATCAAGAATCCCGACCGTTATCCCTTCTAACCGAGTGATTTCACTCACGATCACATTCAGATCCTGGGTGATGTCGTCACCGCGCCCGTGTGACCGGAGTGCTCGCCTGCCGTATCCGCCAATAGTCGCAAGCGGGGTCTTTAGTTCGTGGGCGATTGTTGTCGCAAGCCTGCCTGCCTCAACGAGACGCTCCGTTTGGATCAGATATTCCTGGTTATTGTGCAGGAGAGCATGCACATGCTCAAGCTCCGCGATGCGCAATTCGAGCTGATTATGCAGTATCAGATTGTCGATCTTGGATGCCGCGAGGTAGGAAAGCGTTTCCAGCATGGCTATCTCATCGTCTGTAATACTTCCGGAAGTGATTGGATTGTCAACGATCAGCACTCCAAGCGCGCTCTCTTTACAGATGATAGGCACGATTGCACAGGCACGCCCTCCGAAGATAGCGAGCAAATTGCGATCTGTGATATGCTCCGCAGTGGCATGTTCGACTTTGAAAGACTTTCTCTTGATGAGCGCCTCCGGGAGCAGGCCGAACTCGGAAGTCATGGGAACGTAGATATTCTTGACAATCTCTGTCAAATCGTTGTCCGGAAGCTCCGGTTTGTCCAGAATTCTCTGCATCATATCGGAGAATGTGAGCCGGGATTCATGGATGAACCCCCATGTTGTTCTGTACTTTCCGAGATCGACATGCCCGAAGCCGAGCTGACCCTCAAGTGCGCGTCGCGGCTGATTGACCAGAAAGACAACTGCTCTATTGAAGCCGAAAGCCTCACCTGCAGTAACCGCCGTCAGAAACACCTTCAGGCAGTCCTTGAGATTCAAGGCTTTGAGGAGAAATTCAGCCACAGTTTCCAGAACGGTTAATTCCGCGATTCTCCTGCTGAGATTCTCAGCCGAGCTCGATAGTTCAGAATTGTATTTGGCGAGCATCGAGATCAGTTTGCCGACAGCCTCCTGTATGAGTCGGTCAGAACTTCGCCGCCCTGCAGATCGATTTATCGCCTTGTGAAAATCATCGCACTTCAGGCAGTTGTCGATCATCTCTTTCCGCAGATGAATCTCTTCTATCGGTTTCCCGCTGAGCGCAATATCAATCCAGCAATCAGGACTCTCCGAAGAGCTTGTTTTGCAAATCCGGTCAGCCACTATGTATGCCTCCTGCGGGTTATCTAACTCAGCTGCGGCAAATGGTCAATTAAAATACGAGTTGACATCCGATTCTATTCGCCGTTTTTTCAGGGAATGAAACTCGATATCTCGCAGATGGATCATATTATCGAACTCGCCCTCCGTGAGGATATCGGCAGCGGCGACATCACTACGCTGGCCTGTGTCGATCCTGCAGTACATGGTGAGGCTGAGATTGTGAGTTGGTCAGATGGTGTGCTGTCGGGGCAGGATATTGCCTCAGAGGTATTTTGCAGGGTCGATGACTCAGTCAAGTATACGTCGCTTGAGCGTGATGGTTCTGAAATCTCCGGCGGAACTGACATCGCAGTGATTGGAGGAAAGCTTGCTTCCATTCTCACTGCCGAAAGAATAGCGCTGAATTTCCTGATGCGCCTTTCCGGAATTGCGACTCTGACAAGGCGATATGTCGATGAAATCAGCGGCACACGGGCGAAGATTCTTGACACCCGCAAGACCACTCCCGGACTTCGGCAGGCAGAGAAATATGCCGTGCTGTGTGGCGGCGGATCAAATCACCGTAAGGGCCTTAATGACATGGCGCTGATAAAGGACAATCATATCGAAGCGGCAGGGGGGCTCTCTATCGCTCTGAAAAGGACATTCGATTATCTCGCCGATGCAGGAAGGGACATTCCTGTCGATGTCGAGGTCGCTACCGATGATGATCTCGAGCAGGCTCTGAGCGGGGGTGCGTCATGGATTATGCTGGACAATATGGACATCGGCAGGATCAGGGACGCCGTCAGTAAGATTCGAGAGAAGGATGATCGGATCAAGATCGAGGTCTCCGGCCGTGTGACATTGTCCGGCCTTCGAGAGATCGCCGAGTGTGGCGTCGACTACATTTCCGTCGGAGCACTGACTCATTCTGCACCTTCTCTCGACTTCTCACTCAACGTTAGCAAGATCAGCAGGTGATATGGGAAGCCGTGTCGATGACATTGCCGTAGAACTCCTCGATCTTCTCAGAAATTCACCCGAGCGTTACTTCGTCGTACAGAAACTCGCAAACAAACTCTCTACTCATGGCAGATTCATAAATGAGGCTCTTCGCGGGCTCGCCGTCTGGGGTTACAAGTTCGATTTTGATGACAAGATGCGGGTCAAGTTCGTATCCGCGCCCGATTCGATCTTCCCCCATGAGATTCATCACTATCTGAAGACGAAGTTCATCGGCAGGAATATCATCTCGCATTTTTCCGTTCCCTCGACAAATTCGCTTGCGTTCAGCCTTGCCGACGAAGGTGCAGCCGAGGGTACTCTCGTGATCGCCGAGAAGCAGACATCCGGGCGCGGGCGGCTCGGCCGTAGTTGGCATTCTCCACAAAAGACCGGTCTCTGGTTTTCACTCATCCTGCGGCCTGATCTTCCGCCTGCAGGACTTCCTGGACTCTCTATTGTAACCGCTACTGCTTTGGCGGAGACAATCATATCCAGGCTCAAACTCCAAGCGAAAATCAAATGGCCGAATGACTGCCTCATCGATGGATTGAAAGTGGCGGGCATACTCACGGAGCTCTCTGCCGAACTTGACAAAGCGAAATATGTGATCGTCGGCACCGGCATCAATGTCAATCAGACACTGAGAAATTTCCCGCCACATCTAAAGCACAAGGCGACATCTCTCAGACTCGAAACCGGCACCGAAGTCAACCGCATCGAGTTTCTCGCGGATTTTCTGCTTAATTTCGAGAAGATGTATCTTCAGTTCAAGAAAGATGGTCTGAAGCCGCTGCTGCCGAAGATCAAGAAACGTTCATCACTGCTGGGCAGACAGGTGCGTCTGAAACAGGGGAAGAAGACCATCATTGCAAAAGCTATCGGCATTGGTATTGATGGCGCACTGATCGTCAAGCGCCGCAAAGAAACACTCCGCGTAACGGCGGGCGAAGTGACGGTGGTGTGAGGACGATTCTGGCAGACGCTATTTAAATAACTTGGAATAAACAGGTGCCATTCGTTATAAGAGTAGTAGGCAGGTTGTTCTTCAGCAGTGTGGATGCAATTGCCGCTTTCCGCACAGGCTTGCCGGAACTTGAAAGGGAGGAACAGATGAGACAGTTCATCATCACATTAATTCTTGTGATCTCTGTGGGTGCGCTTGCATACGCGGATGATTACATCCGCATCGACTCCGACTCGGTCGGAGCCGCTACAGCAGCCGATACGGTCTCTCAGGCATCCTGCGATCCGCCGGTAATCACGAACAAGCCGCCAAACGATACACTTGTAGCGGACAATTGCAACGAGTTGACGTATCAGTTTGAAGCCGATCCGGGCGGCGTTGGCGGTAATGGCTCGGTTTATTGGGACCTGTTTTGGGGATACGGTAATCTGGATAGCGCCAGTGGGCTTTACACATTCCAGGAGGATCAGGCTAACAACTATCCGATAATGATTCGCGTTGTAAATGACTGTTCTCCACCCAAGGCTGATACTTGCTTCTATACTGTCCGAGCTGAGACAGAGAAAGAGGTAGTGAAGAGGGTCAGAGACGGTTTACCGACCCATCCGATCGATCGTGCCAGATACGTGTTCGGCCCCGCCGAGGCCGAAAGCGTTGGCGTTTGGATTGAAACTAACGGAAGTACAGCCGAGCTGGAGGCGATGGGTATCAAGTTCCGACCTGCTGCTCGTCACAACGTCTACACTGCAGGACTTAGTATAGAAGAGTACTCAGAAATCAAGACCCTGAAATCCATTGTGCGGGTAACGCTGATGGGCACGCAAGACATCGCGTGGTCTACGGCTGCCATTCTCTCGCCAAAATCTCCGGACTTGGATACGAGTACTGCTTACTTCTTCGCCGATTCAGCAAAAGCACTGTATGGTACGGCTTGCCAGCCGCCGGTGATCACCAACAAGCCGCCGAACGACACACTGGTGGCAGATAATTGCAACGCACTGACATATCAATTTCAAGCCGATCCGGGCGGCGTTGGCGGTAATGGCTCGGTCTACTGGGAGCTGATGGGGGGGGCCGGGTTCGGCGACATTGACAGCCTCACCGGGCTTTATACATTCCAAGCGGATCAGATGTTCAACTACCAAATGCAAATACAGGTAGTTAATAACTGTTCCCCAGCCAAGGCGGACACTTGCTTTTTCATCGTCCGTGCAGAGACGGAGAAGGAGGTAGTCAAGAAGGAGCGCGATGGACTGCCAACCCAGCCGTGGGAGCGCGCGAGATATGTTTTCGGACCAGCTGAGGCGGAAAGCGTTGGCGTTTGGATAGAAACGAACGGCTCGACCGCCGAGTTAGAGGCGATTGGTATCAAACTTGGAAGTCCCCGCCGTTCCAATTTGTATACAGCGACTCTCAGCGTCAAGGAGTACATTGAGGTCAAGAAACTGAAGTCCGTAATTAAGATCTCACTGATGCAGCGAGGGGGCGGTGTTCAATGGTCACTCGACATTCAACCATTACCGCTTTCGCCCGACTTGGACACCAGCACAGCATATTTCTTCGCCGATTCTGCGAGGGCGCTGTATGGGGTGGACAGTGCACTTACTGCCATACGCCGCAAGAAACTACTTCACCTCTCGAATGATGAATGACACCGGTAGATGCATTGTCCTCAGATTTCGAGCACGTTTGGACTTCACCCTGCCTCTTTTCACGCCTTCTTCAACAAGGCGTTTCCTTTGAAACTTGAAACGTCTGCAGCCGTTATCACAGGGGAGAAGTAGATAAAAGAGAGGAAAAGACATGAAACTGCCGATTTATCAAATCGATGCTTTCACGGGCAAAGTCTTCGCAGGTAACCCTGCGGCGGTTTGTCCGCTCGAATCATGGCTCGATGACAAGACTCTGCAGTCTATCGCAGCAGAGAACAACCTGTCTGAGACCGCATTCTTTGTTCCGAAAGGTGATGCGTACGAGATTCGCTGGTTCACACCGGGAATCGAAGTCGAACTCTGCGGCCACGCCACACTCGCGAGCGCACACGTCATCTTCAACTATCTTGGATACAAGAATGATGTGATACGGTTCGAAACGCGCAAGAGTGGCGAACTGACTGTCAGGAAAGAAGGCGATTTGCTATCGATGAATTTCCCGAGCAGCAAACCAACGCCCGTGCCATGTCCGGGCGATCTCACAAGGGCGCTTCGCATCGAGCCGGTCGAAGTCCTGAAGTCGTCTGCATATCTCGCGATCTTCGAATCTGAAGACCAGGTTAGATCATTGAAACCCGATTTCCCGATCCTCAATGAACTCGACGCCTACGCCGTCATTGTGACTGCGAAAGGCAAGACAGTCGATTTCGTGTCGCGTTTCTTCGCCTACAAGATCGGCATTCCTGAAGACCCTGTCACCGGTTCGGCTCACTGCACGTCGGTGCCGTACTGGTCGGAGAAGCTCGGCAAGACCAAGCTGCATGCTCTGCAGGTATCCGAGCGCGGGGGAGAGTTGTTCTGCGAGGACCTCGGGGACAGAGTTAAGATATCGGGACGGGCTGTGCAGTACTTGATTGGGCAGATTGACATTTGAATCTGGTGCCACGGCTCGTGCGCAACGATGGATTGAGGGCCTTACAGCAAGCCAATCAGGATCATTATGTGCGCCGTCAGGAATCCCTTCCTGACGGCTGGAAAAACGATAATCGTCATCAAAAGAACGTCACGAGCATTGCACCACTGACTGCCAGCAGGATCGCAATGACTCGCTGCATGGTGATTTTCTCTTTGAGAAGCAGTGCGGCGAATATGAACACGAAGATGTTGCTTGTCTGATTGAGCGCCGCTGATATTGATACCTGCGTGAATTTCATCCCGCCGATCCAGAGCATCAGCGCGAAGTATGTGCCGGCGAAGGAACTTCCGAACAGATATATCCTGCCCTGCACCGCAACCAATGAAGCAGACATTGCCCTGCGACGCGTGTGAATCAGGAAGGCAGGAACCAACACCAGAAGGGCTCCGACGAGTCTTACCAGTGTCACCCAGAGGACCGGAGTCTCGTCGAGAACAGGTTTCATCAGAATAATCCCTGCCGCATTGCCGACCATGGCGAGTGCGCCGATCACTATTCCGAGTATCAGGTTGCGTGTTCCGATCTGCTGCTTCCGCCGATCGAGAGCCGTCGACAGAACTGCCGATACAATCAGTGCGACGCCGACAAGCTGGATAACACTCAAAGTATCCCCCAGAAATATCGCCGACAATGCAAACACGGATGGACTGTAAAGACATGCGACGATCGCCATCAAGCTGGCTCCGAGGAGATTTAGACTCTTGAAGTAAAGTGTGTCTGTGATCCCTATCCCAATGATTCCGCTCAACAGCAGTACAAGATAGTCAGAGACCGGCACAGGTTGAAGGAACTCTATTCCGAATATCAGCAGGGTTGGAACAAACAGAGTGACAGCAAGGACGTTCTTGAACAGGTTCAGGGCGAGTGGACTCACCGTCTCGCCACTCTTCTTGAACAGAATCACGGCGAACGCCCAGACGACAGCCGTCAGAACTGAAAGCACTTCTCCGAAGTATGGCATATCTTCCAGCATGCTGTTCGATTCTCCGTTCGATACCGAGTTGGCAGGCTACAATGCCTGATGCTCCATTGCGACCAACGAATGTACTCTGCGGCGCGCTCCAAAACAAGCGGAATGACGGGTAGTTTTAGGCACATCCTGAAAAGAGGATCTCGAATATACGTGCCTGGAACAATTCGCTGGTTTTTCTGTATTAATCAACTAAGGTAGTCAAATTTGAGACTGATATAATGCCGGAATAAGAGTTTTCGATATTGATGCTTTTTTGCTGGTTGAAACGTTACTCGACGAAAGGATAAGGAAAATGAGTCTGGTGAAAAGAGAAGCACCGAAGTTCACTGCTGAAGCTGTTGTTGGCAAGGATTTCAAACAGGTTTCGCTCGACGATTTTAAGGGCAAGTGGGTAATTCTGTTCTTCTATCCGCTCGATTTCACTTTCGTCTGCCCAACCGAGATCAATGCGTTCTCCGACAGCAACGAGAAATTCGCTGAATTGAATGCGCAGCTTATGTGCTGTTCGGTTGACAGCAAATACACTCATCTCGCATGGGTAAATACTCCGCGCAAATACGGTGGACTCGGCGACACCAATTTCCCGATACTTTCCGATCTCACCAAGCAGATCGGACAGGACTACGGCGTTCTGCTTGAAGATGCGGGCGTTACTCTCCGTGGGTTGTTCATCATCGATCCGGAAGGCAAAGTGGCGTACGAAGTCGTCCATGATCTCGGGATCGGCCGCAACGTCGAGGAGACACTCCGCGTGTTGAAGGCAATTCAGGCGAATTACGAGAGTGGAGAAGTCTGCCCGGCGAACTGGGCTCCCGGTGAGGATACTATGAAGGGCGATCCGGAAGGCGCCAAAGAGTACTTCTCGACTCACAACTAGATCGTACATACCTAAGTTATTATGCGGCGCTGTAGTCGAAGCATTTGAGCTTCTGCAGCGTCGTTTGAGGCTGCGCGTTGATGTCACGAGACACGGCTGACATCTTACTTGCCTCGTGCCGACAAACGTGAAGATTACAGTAGTTGAGATTTTTCAAGGTACTGTTGGAATAACTCGAAATTAAGATGCGATTGGTCTACCAGAGGAGGGACCAGCCTTCTAAGGTCAGCTGAGACTTTGCTCCCGGTCTCCCACAAACTATCAAAGACCTTGATCAGCTTAGGTCCGGTGAGACCATCGCGATCCAAACACCAATCATCTTGTCCAATCTTATGAAACAGTCGTTTGACCTTGGGCATGTATGATATCCCGATCACGGGGACTCCACTGGTGGCCGCGAAAAGCGCGGCGTGGAATCTCTCCCCGATCACAAAGTCCATTTTGCTGATAATACTCAGAATCTCTTTAGGACCGTATTCGTGCTCGACCAGCGTGACCATTTCTTTCCGATTGATCGCTTCATGGATCAACCGAACGTCGAGCCTGTCATCGAAGCCGCCGCCTGTTTGCATCGGAATGAAGCATATTCTTGCACCAAGCGTCTGTATAACATGATCGCAGAACTTGACCATAGCCGCTCGAAACCAGTCATCCTGCGCGTGACGACCACACAGACCGATCCCAATCAAGGGTGTGTTGTATGACTTCGATAATTCCTCTTTCCTGAGTATGTACTCTATCCTTTCCTCGGACACTGGCTTTAGAAGAAACGCGAAATCCTCGGTGACATGAATCGCTGATTCTGAAAGGCCTGTTTCCAGTAGTAGTTGTTGTGATTTGTTGTCGCGAACGCATATCAAGTCGGCTTTGTCCAGAGTACTCCTGAGGGCAGTGGCGGTATCATGGCGGTGGATCGGACCAACACCGACCCCGAGAAGGACAACTTTCTTCCCAAGTCGTTTTCCCCATCTTATTTTGTCAAGAAGCTGCTGGACATACTCGTTGGTGTGAGGATAGTCGAAGAACAACCCGCCGCCACCTATTATCAACATATCTGACTTGAGGTAGGTTCTTAGCGATTTTACGAAGTTGCTCCGATTCCTACCTAAGATCCCGACGGTGAATTTCGATGTGGACGTGGGCAGTATATTCTGTACAGCGTCCACTGCATGAAACCGTTTGGTAGACTCGACATCTCCGGAAAAGACCACAAGCTTGTCACGCAGACCGATTTTGTCCATCTGATCGACAAGAACACTCAGAATGGCTTCATCGCCGGTATTTCGATACCCAAAATAGCCGAGACACGAAATTCGTTTCAGCATTATCGCCTACCTTTCCCGATGAGACGATTGATAAGCGGTATTCTGGGAAGTACGGACTCCGTAGTGAGGATCTTGATCCTATGCACTCCTTCTCTCATTTTGGCCAGTTCAGTGGCAGTGTAAAACCGAAGAAAATAGAGCACTACGGGAAAGCAGCAAGCCAACGAGAATTTGGTGACAATAGACAAGAAAACGTTTGATATGTCTATTATAGATGCGATGGCAAGCAGTCCAAACGCACAGAATGTCATTTTGGCGATTCGAGCAAGCTGGTAGGGTATATTGTACAGCTTCTGTGATCGATTGTATACGAAACAAAAAATCACGCCGAAGGTAATCAATGTTGCAATAGATGCTCCCCACAGCTTGAGTTCCGGAATCAAGAGGAGGTTTGCTCCCACGTTCACCGCGGCGCCTATTCCGGATGCATAGGCCAGGTACTTCGTCTTCTTTTCCAGCAGCATTCCAAGCTGTGCGTAGGAGTAACAGCCCCACAATACGTATGATAAGATGATCATCGGAACATACATATATGCACTGTGGTATTCAGAATCAGCGACTATCGAGACTACATCCTTTATCAGAACAGAAACCCCGAGACCTATGAATAGCTGAACGAACAGAAAATAAGTGAAGACGTAAGAGTATGTCCTCTTCGCGTCATCCAGCCTGGCGATTTCGAATCTCTTGGGACCCCAGATAAGCATGAAAGGTGTCAGCACCAGGAAATTAGGGAGCATTCCGAATTTGTAAGCCAGCGAGTAAATCCCGACGTCGGAGAGAGACGCGAACCTCTGCAGGATGAAACGATCTCCAAAGTTGACAATAAACATCCCCAGCCAGCTTCCTATCAGTGGGGTTCCGTATTTGAGCATATCAAAGAATGTCTGGCGAGAAAACGATAAGCCGATTTGTCGAATGGTGAAAATTGTCAGGAAGACTCCAGTAACAGCACTTGTTAGGAGGCCGCCGAGAAGGATTCCTTTGACCCCCATTCCAAGATAGACAATGAATATGATATTTAGAGACAGGTTAATTGCCAACCTGACTAGATTGATGACATTATAGAGAACTGATCTTTCCCTGATGAGAAGAAGATTCATGGGAATCTCAATATTGAGGTTCAGAATCATAGTCACGAAAATCAGATGGAATAACTGGAGGTAGTCGGGAGACTTGAAAACAAGTTGTGATATGTCTCTGGCAAATAACAACAACCAAATTGCGGAAAAGGCGGATGCAACCCACAAGGTTATCATTGCCACACTGACAACGCGGTTTTGCCTCACCTGGTCATCATAGTCATGGTAGAGCCTGACAACCGACTGGGCTACCCCCATTGCCAGCAGCAAACCTATCAGATAAGAAGTCAGATCGAGCAGTTCCAGAGTTCCATACTCTTCGGTGGTCAGGTAGTGTGTGTAGACAGGGATCATCACGAAACCGACCATCCTGCTGGCCAGTGTGCCAGCAAGATAGACGACGGAGTGCTTGAGGATTCCCTTGATTTCAGCAAACATCTATTGACCGCTCCGGTAATGCGCCACGCGATATGGCAAATCCCCGGCTTCTATCTCTTTGCACATAATCCTCGGCGAGGCTGAGAAAAATCGCTTCTCATTTTGAAACTTATTGGAATGATTTCCACTACAAATTACTGGCATATTTGGAGAACTACTTGAGTTCATCAAGTTTTCTTCAATCGACGTTTTGAAGCAACTATAAGAGATATTATCTGAAGCCACAAGTTTTTTTCTGACGAAACAGAGATAGGGTGGTGTTCCGTCAGTAATGTTCTTCAACGGAATTCGGCTATGGGCTCATTGAGTTCTACATTAGATTTCTCGCTCATTGCTGCCAACACATGTTCCCGCCATCTCTGAATACCGAGAGTGGTGGATCGTCGAATCTATGATGACTTCTCACCTGTTCAAGAAAGGAATGGAATCAAGGATTGGACAATGTTGCGGGCAGTTGCAGGTGTTCTGCCTGCGTGCTGGCAATCCAAAGTTCTTGATGTATATTGAGATAGAAAAAACGTTGATTAGTTGCTTTCCGGAATAGGTTTTGCCTTGTAATTTGTCGATAAACTTCGTAATAGATAGTGGCATAGACTGTTCCAATAGAATGGAGTTTCATTGTATGTATACTAAGTGTATTGCTATGGTATTGGGTCTGGTGCTTGTGCTGTCGTTGTCAACACCTTCTGTTGCCACGACGTATTATATCTCGAAGTCGGGGAGTGATTCTTACTCAGGCACAAGCTGGTCGCAGGCATGGTTGACGATCGAGAAAGTGAATAGTGTACTACAAGCAGGTGACACTATCTTTTTCGGCACAGGAATTTGGTACAACTCGCAGATCAGGCCACCTGCGGGAGGCAGCTACTACAACAGGACAGTGTACGCCTGCTCCACGTACACTGACGCAACGCGGGGGAGAGCTCATATATGGGCTGGCGGTTTGCTGACTGGATGGACCTCGGTAGGAGGATACGTATACAAAGCCAGTTATAATGATAGCAGAAGTCACACCATGGGACAGGATCACGTGCTACTGGATCCCGAGGCGAGTGTTGCTGATGTCGATCAACCGGGCGAGTTTTTTCATGATGTGAGCAATAACCTCGTATATGTTTGGCCGTACGAAAGTAAGAATCCAAATAACTGCACGATGATTATTTCTTCCAACAAGGCGGTCTCTTTCGCTGTCTCCAACATCGGACACGTCCAATTCTTTGGCCTCGACTTCAAATACGGCGAACTTGCGACAGTCGACTTTCACGCGACGTGCGACAGCGTGTTCTTCATTCACTGTAATATCACTCACGGAAGTGGGAGTGAAGGAACCAATTGTGGCGCTGTCTTCTTCCGGGCCGATGGTCCATACCCAAGGGATGCCACAGATGACGCTACATTTGGGCGCTTCAATACATTCAGGGCATGCTCTCTCGGACATGTGATGGAAGAACGAGGACCCACTTATGGTCATATCATGACAACATACAATGAGAATCACGTTTACGTCGAGTCCTGCACTGTCTTCCCACCGTTTGGCAACGGAATTTACTTCAAAGACAAGATGGTAACGCCGAGACACACCGGAATGGTAGCCAGATTCAACACGATTCACGGTGCAGCACAGAGCGCTGTTCTTTGGACATCGCATGCGAACAGGGATAGTGTCTATGGAAATATCATCTATGACTGCGAAACGGGTATTATCAACGGGGGATCGAACAGCCCGCCGTTTGAAGGGCATCTGTTCATCTGTAACAACACGATCTATAACACACACGACGTTGCAATGAGTTTCGCTGACAACGGTGCAACTTGCGGGGACAGCAATAAAGTCAAGTATAATATCATCGCTGGCTGCGACTTGCCATTTGGTCGCCGAATAACTGGTTTCTCGTATGTAGAGCCAGCGTGTCTTCTGACGTACACAATCGATTCCAACATGTACTACAATCCAACCGAATGGTTCGATGTATGTGAACCGGATGTTTCGTTCGAGAACTGGCAAAATCACGGATATGATGTTCGTGGATATGACAATATCGATCCCGGTTTCGCAGATCTATCGTGGCTGAATCCCTGGTCAGCATATTCCAGACCGGGGGCTGCTGCAGAGATGAACCGAGCAGATTACGGCGACAGGCAATGGACCGTCTGGGGAGCGGTGCAGCAGGCCGCCAGCGGCTGTGATCCGCCCGGCTCGACCACCTTGATGAGTCCATCCAACGGAGCGTCGAACCTCGATCAGCCGATACTATTCGATTGGTCAGATGTCGGCGATGCTGATCTGTATCAGCTGCAAATAGACAACAATTCGAATTTCAGCAGCCCCGAAGCGACTTATCAGACTTCATCGTCAAGCCAGTCCGTATCCGGTCTGTCTGGAACGACAACATACTATTGGCGCGTGCGATCGTACAGCAACTGCGGGGGGTGGGGCAACTGGAGCACTAGCCGCAGCTTCTCGACTGCCTATAGCGGCTGTGACCCACCGGGAGCTCCGACGGTGATGAGTCCTCCGAATGGAGCCTCTGACGTGGCTCAACCTGTTCCGACCAATTGGAATGATGTGAGCACTGCGACACTGTATAACTTGCAGGTCGACAACAATTCAGATTTCAGCAGTCCGAATGTGAATGTCCAGCCATCAGTTTCTCAATACTCGGTTCCTGCGACGCTGACCCCGTCAACAGCATATTACTGGCGTGTGCGATCGTACAATAGTTGCGGATGGGGCGGATGGTCATCGACTCTTCACTTCATGACCGCAGCCGAATCTGGTGGAGACGATACAACACCGCCTGCGATATCGAATGTCCATGCGACAGACACAACAGCAACAACGGCGCAGATTCTGTGGCAGACCAACGAGCTGGCCACTTCCCAGGTCGTCTATGTGACAGGTATAGGATCGCCTGACAGCACGAATGAGACGACCACATTTGTATTAGATCATCAGAACATGCTGACTGGACTGTATCCCAATACCACGTACGAATACTGCGTCAAGAGCGCCGATTCATCGGATAACATATCCCAGAGCTTGTGGTATTATTTTAGAACAGCCGGGTTCATTGTCGGAGCTGACGAGACGCAGATCGAGGCGCTTGGAGAACCTGTATACTACACATCGCAGCCGACGCTTGTTGTCCGAAATGTTTCACAGTCTGACGAGAATGCATACTACTTCGAAGTTGCTACCGATTCTAATTTCGTTAATTCGGTGACGGCGTCCCAGGCGGTGGATCAACAGGAGGGTGGCACAACCGGCTGGAAGGTTTCGAGCCGATTAGATGAGGACCGGGACTATTATTGGCGTGCAAGCGCTAACCTTGAGCAACACTCTAATGTTTCACGGTTCCGCGTGAAGCCGAAACCGCACACCTATCCAGATCCATTCAACCCGCATGAGACACCTTTCGTTACATTCACGGACATTCCTCCGGGATCGACTCTGAAGATCAAGACTCTTCAGGGAGAGACTGTCTGGACATCAAGTAACGATGAGAAGGCGGAGGTAATCTGGGACGGTATGACCGATTCCAGGATGGAGGCAGCAGCGGGCGTATACATCTGGATCGTCGAGGATACCGATATTCGCGGAAAACTGACTGTGATAAGATAATAATCGATCGTTGAATAACCGATCTGCAGGGCTGTGCTTAATCGTGCGGTCCTGCTCTTTTTTATGCCTTATTCCCGGTACTAACAGGAACTTTCCAACCGAATTCTCATTCTTTCGGTGCTCTTTCGCCTGTAGCCCAAGGCAGAGCAGCGACATAGACAGGGTGATCACATGCTGCAAATCGCTGCAATTTGTCGCTTTTTAGGGCGGGGAGCCATTTTGCATTCTCGCGGGAGAATAAAAAAGTTTGACAACAACGGCCGCCTCAACTAAGTTTTCGCCTGACAGCAGACTGGAGTTGCCGTGAATATAACCGTAATCGGTATGGGAGAAGTCGGCAAGCATATAGCCGGCTTTCTTGCTGCAGAAGAACATGATGTCACGATCATAGATTCCAATCCTCTCTCGGTTGCAGATGCCGAGGAGAGAATGGATGTCATGGCGCTGGTCGGTCAGGGTGGGAGCATCAAGTGTCTTAGGAAGGCTGAGGTTGCCAAAGCCGACCTGGTCATAGCTGTCACGGATGACGATGAGGCCAACATGCTGGCCGCTCTCGGTGCTAAGAGCCTTGGTGCAAAGAAGACTATCGCGAGAATATCTTCGCGAGAATATCTCGAGGGTGAGTCGGGCGTCTATCACGATGTGATGGGCATCGATCTGGTGATATGTCCTCAGATTCTCTCGGCGCTCGAGATAACCAAGCTTGTCAAGTCTGTCGGCGCATTGATGGTAGAGAATTTCGCAGAAAACCGCGTGGAGTTGATTCAGCTTAAACTCAATGAACAGCTCAAGATAGTGGGGAAGACTCTCAAGGAGGTCACCATGCCTCCAAACACACTCATAGCCGCAGTGGCTCGGGACGATCGTGTAATCATCCCTTCTGGCGACGATGAGTTGCTGCTTAATGACGAAGTCCTTGTGATCGGTATGATCGAGGCTATCGAGCAGGTCGAGGAGCTCTTCGGCAAGAAGCATCGCGGCAAGGCGAGAAAAGCAGTCATAGTCGGAGGGGGTGAAATAGGATTCTCGCTCGTTCAATCACTCAAAGGCGAGCAAATAGAAGTCACATTGATCGAGAAGGATGCCGAGCGATGCAAGTTTCTCTCCGAATCGCTGGAAAATGCCTTGATTATCAATGGTGACGGCACATCAATGGATATTCTCGAGGAAGTCGGCGTTGCGGAATGTGATATCTTCATCTCTGTCGTGTCGCGTGGCGAGGAAGTCAATTTGCTTACCGGTCTTCTCGCAAAGAAGATGGGTGCTCGCAAGAGCGTCGTGCTTGCGAACAAACCGGATTATAGGGAGCTATACGAGCAGCTCGGAATCGATGCTGTCGTCTCTCCGCGTCTCGTCGCTGCAAATCAAATCATGAAGTATGTCAGGGCGGGAAGGGTCGTATCGACTACCATTATAGAAGAGGGCAAGGCAGAGATCCTTGAGATTATTGCTCCTCCATCTTCCCGGATAGTCGAGAAGTCACTGAAAGATCTCAACTTTCCCAAAGGAGCTGTTATTGGTGCGGTCGTCGGTCCGAAAGGTGTTATGATTCCTACAGGAGACGATACGATCGCGCCCAACTCAACTGTGATCGTCTTCACGATACCATCCGCGCGCAAGAGAGTCGAGAAGCTCTTTAAGATAAAGATGTCAGAATGAATTACAAGACAATCGCCAGGCTCCTGGGGTTACTTCTCATTGGCGTATCAGTTTTCATGGCTACCGCGATTGTCTTCGCTGTTCACTCGGACGGCATCCGCAGCATTGTCACATTCTCCGTGGCGTCTGCGATAACTGCGGGAGCTGGGCTGCTGCTTTACATGCCGAGTAGAAAAGAGAAAGTATCCATTCATCCGAGGGAGGCTATAGCAGTTGTCACGCTCGGCTGGATCGCAATATCACTCTTCGGCGGCATACCGTATATGATCGACGGTACACTCACAAATCCGGCGGATGCATTCTTCGAATCGGCATCCGGCTTCACGACTACCGGATCATCGGTCATGACAGATATTGAGTCATCGTCCAGATCCATACTCTACTGGCGATCGCTTACGCAATGGCTCGGAGGCATGGGGATTATCGTGCTGTTTATCGCGATCCTGCCGCAGCTCGGTGTAGGCGCTAAGCACCTGTTCAAGTCGGAGGTTCCCGGTCCCATCACCGAGACTTTGAAGCCGAAACTGAAGCAGACTTCCAGCATCCTTTGGAAGATTTACATAGGATTCACAGCGACACTTCTCGTCAGCCTCATGCTTGCAGGCATGAGTTTCTTCGATGCCCTCTGCCATTCCCTAACATGCATGGCAACGGGTGGTTTCTCGACAATGAACATGTCCATAGCACATTATGACAGCGCGGCAATTGATGTCATATTGACATTCTTCATGCTCTTCGCCGGTATTAACTTTGGGTTGTACTACGTTCTGACGAGGGGGCGGATCAAAGACTTTGTCTCAAATGTGGAATTTCAGGTATATATCGCTGTTAACGTTGTGGCGATTCTGCTGATCGCACTTAATATCATGGGACGGCATCCCAATTTCTTTGAGGCCCTCCGGTATGCATCGTTTCAGACTTTGTCGGTTTCGACCGCTACCGGCTTCGTGACCGACAATTTCGACCGGTACCCATCCTTCTCCAAGATCCTGATGGTAGTACTGATGTTCATGGGTGGATCCGCAGGGTCGACAGCAGGGGGAATCAAGGTCTCGCGAATCGTGATTCTCGTGAAAGCCGCGTACAATGAGATTTACAAGGCATTTCATCCCCACGCGGTCTTTGCCGTCAAAGTCGGCAAACAGGTGATTGATGAAACCATCATAAGATCAGTGCTGATTTTTGTCGGTGTGTTTATCCTTTCATGGGTCGTAGGCACACTTGTGATGGCATCCATGGGGCTCGATATGGCGACTGCCGCTTCATCTGTCGTCGCTTGCATGTCCAATGTTGGCCCCGGGCTCGCCAGGGTCGGCGCTATCGAAAACTTCGCATTCATTCCCTGGGGCGGTAAGCTCTTTCTCTCATTCATGATGATCCTCGGAAGACTCGAACTCTTCACAGTGCTCGTGCTGCTCATCCCCGATTTCTGGCGACGATAGTCAGGAGTCTAAGCCGTCAATCAATCCAGTCAGCCATGAACACATTGGTTTCGCCCGGCTTGTCATTGTGTCGATTCGAACAGAACAGAAGCTTCTTTCCGTCGTGTGAAAACATGGGGAATCCGTCGAACGTCGAATTGTAAGTGATTCTCTCCAGACCGGAGCCGTCGTCATTGACCATGAACAGATCGAAGTTCCGCCTCGGCGCAACCGTGTCGGCCAGATTAGAGCAGAATATTATGCGCTTGCCGTCAGGATGAAAATAGGGCGCGAAATTAGCCGCGCCGTTGTTGGTTATTTGGCGACGATTCGAACCGTCCGCATCCATCACGAATATTTCGAGCTTGCCGGGGCGTATCATGTCCTGATCAAGGAGGTTCCTGTAGTCCTCAATCTCTGCGTCTGTCTCCGGTCGGGAAGCTCGATAGACTATCCTCTTGCTGTCCCTTGAGAAGAATGGGCCGCCGTCATATCCGGGTGAATCTGTCAATCTGCGCACATCGGAGCCATCAGGCTTCATCGTGTAGATTTCAAGATCACCGCTGCGCAGCGACGTGAACGCGATCATAGATCCATTGGGAGAGTAAACAGCCTCAGCATCATACCGCGGACTATTTGTCAGATTCACGAGGTTCGCGCCATCAAGATCAGCTTGAAAGATATCAAACCCCGGATAGAGAGCCCACACATATCCTTTCGACATGTCTGCCGGTGGCGGGCAGTCGTGAGATGACAGGTGCGTAGATGAATAAATGATCTTCTTGCCGTCAGGCTGAATAAACGCGCAAGTGGTGCGGCCCTTGCCGGTAGAGACGAGAGTGATGTCAGAACCGTCGGCGTTCATCGTAAATATCTGATCGCACTGAAATGTGTCTCGTGTCGCTTGAAAAATAATCTCGTCCCCGTTGTACGAGAAATACGCTTCAGCATTCTCGCGACCAAATGTGAGCTGTCTCACATTCGCGAGATGGCGCCCTTCACTGGAAAACAGAAGGCTCATAGTATCAACGGTCGCCTGCGATCTTGAAGTATCTTGCTTCTGAGTGTTTGTATCCGAGCATGCGACGAGCATCGCCGCGAGGATAGTCAAGATCAATCTAAGGGCAATTGCCATTTGTTCCTCCTCTATGGTATTCAACAGCCACTATCCGAACCCACTCAAAGTACACTAAGAATGTCCCTTAATCAACATTATTGTCGGATCGGAGTACAATAATCAAAGCTGGTAAAACTTGCTAAGTCATTGTTATGTCAACACATAACGGAAATCGTACGAATTCCATCGATTTTTGAAACTTAATCTGCACTTTTTTGTAATTGTTATTAGATGTGATTGAAAGGAGAGTTTGTCGGTCGATGAAGGTTACGGCACTTGAGGAATACGGATTACGCTGCATGGTTCTGCTCGCGAAGAGAGCTGAATCCAGCAACCCCGTGACGCTCGCGGAGATCGGAGAGCATGAAGGGCTCTCGGTCGCATACGCAGCCAAGCTCCTCTCAATCCTGCGAAAAGCAGAATTGGTCAGTGCAGTCAGAGGTAGAAACGGCGGATACGTGCTCTCAAAATCACCGGAGGACATCGTCCTCAAGGAAGTAATCGATGCGCTCGGAGATCCGGTCTTCAGTGCGGCACACTGCAGCAAGTTCACAGGTGTCGACAGCACATGCATGCACATATCCAATTGCAGTGTGCGAAACGTCTGGAGAGGATTCGACAAGATAATCGGACGCCTCCTCGACAAGATCACTCTGGCTGACATCATCTCCGGTGGTTACGACATGGCAAAAACATATAGTCTCAGCATAGAGGAGAGAAGTCAGGCAACATAGGAAGCAATATGTACGAATATGAGATTCATCTGTAGTGATTGGAAAATAAACAAGAGGTAGCAATGAATAAGAACAATGCAGTATTCTCTTTGAGAGACATACATGTTAGAGTCGAGGACAAGGAAGTTGTCAAGGGAGTAACTCTCGACATCAACCCCGGCGAAAAGCATGCAATCATGGGGCCCAACGGCTCCGGCAAGTCGAGTCTTGCCAATGCGCTGGCAGGTCATCCATCGTATGAGATAACCTCCGGTGAAGCGTACATCGGAGGCCGGAACCTGCTCGACATGGATTCCACCGACAGGTCGCTGGCGGGTCTCTTTCTCGCATTCCAGTATCCGATGGCCATTCCCGGTGTCACGGTCTCGAATTTTCTGCGGGCAGCCGTTAAGGCAAGGGCTAATGGAGATGAGACAGTGCTCAAGAATTTCAGGAAAGAGCTGAAGAAGAAATTCGAACTTCTCGAAGTCGATCAGTCTTTCGCCACACGGTATATCAACGAAGGCTTTTCCGGTGGCGAGAAGAAGCGTCTCGAAATTCTGCAGTTGTCGATGCTTGACCCGAAGATTGCCATTCTCGATGAAACCGACAGCGGTCTCGATATCGATGCACTGAAAATCGTCTCGGCAGGAATTAACGCATACGCGAATGACACTAACGGCATTCTCCTCGTGACGCACTATCAGCGAATTCTCGATTATGTGAAGCCGGACAGGGTGCATGTGATGATGAATGGCCGCTTCGTGCACTCCGGTGGAGCCGATCTCGCATTACAGCTCGAGAAAGAAGGCTATGACTGGCTGAAAGAGAGCAGTGATCAGAAGGTAGGTGTGTAGCATGGCAGAAATATTATCAAAGAACAAAGGCGTCGAGACTCTCGGCGACGACTATGCCGTCAAGTATGGATTCAAGGATCCTGAAGAGTATTTCCACAAGGGCAAGAGGGGTGTCGATCACGAAGTAGTGGAGATGATCTCGCGGATGAAGGACGAGCCGGACTGGATGCGCGAATTTCGTCACAAAGCGCTCGATGTATTCCTTTCCAAGCCTATGCCGACGTGGGGGAATACAGAACTTCTGAACAGCATCGACTTTGATAACATCTTCTATTACATCAAGCCGATCGAGAATCAGAAGAATAATTGGGATGACGTTCCCGAAAACATCAAGAATACTTTTGAGAAACTCGGCATTCCGGAAGCTGAGCAGAAATTCCTTGCCGGTGTCTCTGCGCAGTATGAATCTGAAGTCGTGTATCACTCATTCAAGGAAGATCTCGAGAAGCAGGGTGTCATCTTTCTCGATATGGACAGCGGCCTGAAGAAGCACCCCGACATTGTGAAGAAATATTTAGCGACGGTCATACCAGTAGCCGACAACAAATTCGCGGCGCTTAACTCCGCCGTCTGGTCGGGGGGATCGTTCATCTATGTACCGCCGGGACTCGATGTCAAAATACCGCTGCAGGCGTATTTCAGAATCAATGCCGAGAACATGGGGCAGTTTGAACGAACTCTGATCATTGCCGACAAAGGTTCGCGCGTTCACTACATTGAGGGTTGCACTGCGCCGGTCTACACGACCGATTCGCTGCACTCCGCTGTAGTCGAGCTAATTGCTCTCGATGATGCTTATATCCGATACACAACGATTCAGAACTGGTCGCACAATCTGTTCAATCTCGTCACGAAGCGCGCTGTGGCGCATAAGAATGCGACAGTCGAGTGGGTCGATGGCAACATCGGTTCCAAGCTGACGATGAAGTACCCGTGCGTATATCTCGTCGGTGAGGGAGCGAAAGGTGAGATTCTCTCTGTAGCATTCGCCAACGACGGTCAACACCAGGATGCCGGAGCGAAGGTGATCCATGCCGCCCCCAACACAAGCTCAAGGGTGACTTCGAAGTCGATTTCGAAGGGGAGCGGGAGAGCATCCTATCGCGGACTTGTGAAAGTTCATAAGAATGCCGTCGGCAGCAAAGTATCGGTTGAGTGCGATGCGCTTCTGATCGGCGGTGCTTCGCGAACGGACACATATCCAACAATGGAAATCGACGCTGATCAGGTCAGGGTCGAACATGAAGCTCGTGTCAGCAAAGTCGCCGAGGAGCAGCTTTTTTACCTCACGAGCAGAGGTCTCTCGGAGGATGAGGCGCGGCTGATGATTATCAACGGATTCATCGAGCCGTTTACGAAAGAACTGCCGATGGAATACGCTGTCGAGCTGAACAGACTGATTGAACTCGAGATGGAAGGGTCGGTAGGTTAGTCCTACCGCATAGAAAACAGGTGGTAATATGAGTAATATAGCAATAGCTGGAACGAAAAGCGGTTATCGCAAGAGGTTCTCAAGCGAGCCTGAGTGGTTCTATTCACTGCGGAAGAACAGTTGGGAGTATCACAACGACAGTCCGTTGCCGGATCGAGTGTCGCATCTCTGGCGCTATACCAGCCCGGAGAGTTTTCTGATCGATAATCCCAGCGCCTTGATGGATGCATCATCGACTATCTATGTTGGTGAAGCGACCAACGGTATGAAGAATAACACAAGCCACTCCGCGCTTGCATTTTCCAAAGGAGATGATTCCGCGGGTGTTATGATGTCACAGGAGCTGGCTGATTCCGGTGTCATCCTCAGGGGTTTGAATGCTGCTGTCTCCGATTACGGAGATTCTGTCGAGCAGTATCTTGGCAAACTTGTCGGATATAATTTCGGTAAGTTTGAATCGCTGAACCTCGCCCTCTGGCAGGGTGGCTTCTATCTCTTCGTTCCGGACAATACGGTCATCGAGAAACCGATCTATCTCGATCGTCGTCCAGCAAATGATACGGCTGTCACAAGACTGCTCGTAGTTCTTGGCCGGAATTCGGAAGCTACCGTCATTGATGACTATGCCTCCCGGAAAAGTGGCGGCGCTCGACTCTTGAATGGAGCTGTTGAGATATTCGCGGGCGAATCATCGAGGCTGCGATACGTTGGGCTGCAGCGCCTTGGAAAGAATACGAATTCATTCATCACTCAGCGCGTGCAGGCTGAGAAGCAGGCCAATGTCTACTCGGTCTTCGGCTCGTTCGGAGGCGCGGTTTCCAAACTCGATGCGGGGACTATTCTCACCGGTTCCGGAACTGAGAGCAGGATGTATGGTTTTGCGTTCGGAGATTCCAATCAGCATTTCGATCACCATACACTCCATCATCATACTGCGGGAAACACAAATTCGAATCTCGATGTCAAGGTTGTCCTCAAGGATAATGCGCTTTCTGCCTACACCGGTCTCATCAGGATCGAGGAGACGGCGGAAAACTCCGAGGCATATCAGGAAAACAGGAATCTTCTCCTCAATCGTGGCGCGAGAGCGGAATCCATCCCGGAACTGGAGATTCTTACCGACCAGGTAAGTTGCTCGCATGGTGCTACTGTCGGACCGATTGATCCCGAGATGATCTTCTACCTTACGAGCCGCGGATTTTCGCGCGACGACGCTATCAGAACGGTTGTGACCGGTTTCGTTGAGCCGACATTGAAGCAGGTTCCGGAAAACCTGCAGGAGATCATGAGAAACGCAGTCACAGACAAGTTGGAGGAGAGATAAGATGACTTCACGGTTCACCAGAGTCTGCAATGCTGATGATATAGATGAAGGAGCCGCAAAAGTGCTCGACTTCGATGGCACTTCGGTGCTGATAGCGAGGCTGGGCGGCGAATTCTTCGCAATTGATAATATATGTTCTCATGACGGTGGCGATCTCGGCGAAGGCGAGTTAGTTGATGGACAGATCGAATGTCCGAGGCACGGCGCAATGTTCGATATCAGAACCGGCGAGGCGACCAGGATGCCTGCGGCTGTCGGCGTCGATCGCTACGATGTCAAAGTCGAAAATGGCTTTGTCTACATCGCTGCCTTGGAAGAACAGCATAGATAGAATGGAAAAAGAAATGATTACAGTGGCAGAGGCGGCCGGTCGTCAGGTGATTTTCGATCCTGCCGTCATCAAAGCTGACTTTCCGATCCTGAACAGGAAGATCAATGGAAAGAAGTTGGCGTATCTTGATAATGCTGCTACCACGCAGAAGCCGCTTGCTGTGATAGAAGCGATCAAGCAGTACTATACGAAGCACAATGCCAATGTCCATCGGGGTTTGCATACGCTCGCGGAGGAAGCGACTGAGGCGTATGAAGAATCCAGGCGGAGAGTGGCACAGTTCATCGGCGGTGTAAGACCCGACGAAGTTATCTTCACGCGTGGTGCTACCGAGGCAATCAATTTGGTTGCCTACTCGTGGGGGAGAGCGAATATTGGTAAAGGCGACAGGATTGTCCTGACACATATGGAACATCATTCGAACCTCGTTCCGTGGATTGTTCTTGCCAAAGAGCAAGGCGCTGAAATCGAATACATTCCAATCACGGATGACGGCTATCTGATTCTCGATAGGATTCGTGACATAATTACGCCGAATACAAAACTCGTTGCGCTGACGCACATGTCGAATGTCCTTGGAACGATCAACCCCGTCGACAAGATCATTGACATTGCACATGAAGCAGGTGCTGTGGTTTTGGTTGATGCCGCGCAGAGCATACCGCACATGCCGGTCGATGTGACAGCGATGCAGGCCGACTTCGTAGCATTCTCTGCTCATAAGATGCTCGGACCAACTGGGATCGGTATTTTGTACGGGAGACGTGCTCTGCTTTCGGACATGGAACCGTTCAATTATGGCGGCGAAATGATCGGAGAGGTGCGTTACGACCATGTCAGTTGGGCGGAACTTCCCCACAAATTCGAAGGCGGGACGCCGAATATCGCCGGCGCTGTCGGTTTCTCTCCTGCGCTCGAATACTTGAGCGCTCTCGGCATGAACAACATTCGCGATCACGAGCGGAAACTGACGCAGTACGCAATCGACAAGCTTTCGCGACTCAATTCGATCACGATTTTTGGACCACTTGACGTAGATAATCGCGGCGGTGCTGTCACATTCCTCGACAAAGACGTGCATCCTCACGACATGGCACAGTTCCTCGACACACACGGTGTGGCCGTGCGCGCAGGTCATCATTGCGCACAGCCGCTTCACTTGCGGTTGGGAGTGAATTCGACGCTCAGAGCGAGTTTCTATGTATATAACACCGAGAGTGACGTAGATCAGCTAATCAATGCTATCAAGGAGGCGCGGAGGTATTTCGGCCATGAATGACGCACTTGATTCACTGTATCGCGAGGTGGTTCTTGATCACTACAAGAATCCGCGCGGCAAGAAGAAACTCGACCATGTCGATTTCAAGAATGAGGGTAAGAACCCGATGTGCGGCGATGAAATCGAGGTGGAACTCGAAGTCGATGGCAACCGCGTGAAGAATCTATCCGTCTCTTGCGCCGGTTGTGCTATCTCTGTCGCTTCCGGTTCAATGCTGTACGAGGTCATAAAGGGCAAGTCCTTGCCCGAGGTTAAGAAGATTGCCCAAATTGTTAAGGCAATGTTGAAAGGTGAAGAACATTCTACCGACGGAATCGACCTTGGCGATCTCGAAGTGTTGGAAGGCGTCAGGAAATTCCCCGTTAGAATAAAATGTGCTCTTCTCTCCTGGACAACTTTGATTGATACTCTCGATGGAATGGAAAAGGGCAGGACTTCAAAATTATCATCCACGGAGTGAAAGATGTTGACGAAGAACGCAGTGTATGAAGCACTACAGTTTGTAACCGATCCGGAAATAGGCTTGAGCATTATCGATCTTGGGCTTGTCTATGATGTCAGTATTGAAGACGACAAGAACATCAAAGTCACAATGACGTTGACCACCCCGGCGTGTCCATACGGACCGGCCCTGATCAATGAGGTCAAGGATGTCTCCGGCAGTCTCGACGGTGTCGAGAAGGTCGAGGTCGAAGTAGTGTGGGAACCTCTCTGGAATCCACAGGAGATGGCCTCAGACGAGGCAAAGGACGTCCTCGGCATTTGGTAGGGCGATCCTGCCACGATTCCGCACTTGTGGTTCATTACGAGATTGCGACGCTCCGTTCGGTCGCTCGCAATGGCGTATTAATTCGCGTCTATTACCTATAAACGCTTTCTTACTGCACTGATAGCAACGCACACACCGTCATCGCGAGGAGCAAGTCCGCTGTTTCCAAAGACGTCAACCCATACACCGTCATCGCGAGGAGCGAGTCC
>JAHJOQ010000099.1 GCA_018820315.1 Candidatus Zixiibacteriota bacterium
AATAAAGGAAGCCGCATAACTGGAGAACTTGAGGATACTATCAAAACAATCATCCACAACTCTTGACAATATCTCCCTGCTATCTCGCCTTAATCTCTCCACGCAGCAGTTTCTTGAGCCCTTCGAGCGTACCCTTCCAGACAGCCTCCTCGCCGGCCATTATCGCCACTATCACATTCTGCTCGACACTAATCTCCATCACGATCTCCTCACCGCCAACATTGAACACAGCTTCGGCCCAGTGATCTACCGGAAGATCTGCATGCTCAATGTCCTTGTCGGTTCGAATTTCCGCGGTTGTGCTAATCTCACTCACTACATCCTCCTCGCATGGTCAACGACAGATTCAACCTACGACGGCTGCCTGTCAAGAATAGTTTTCCTAATCCTCTCACCGACCTCGACACATCTTGCAATATCATCATCGGTCGGCACATATCTTACGCTGATGCCGGGATCGACAATCTCAATCTTGATATCCTCGAGCCATGCGTTGAGCTGCTTGACCGATGTATCCGCCCAACCGTATGAACCAAACGCTGCCCCAATTCTGCCAGTCGGCTTCAACGCCTTCATATAAGTCAGCATATCCGCCATCTTCGGCAGGATACCCTTGTTCAAAACGGGAGAACCGAGGATAATCGCTCGTGACTCGAGCACATGTGTCATGATGTCGCTTCTGTGATTGAGTCGCAGATCGAAGAGCTTGACGCTAACACCTTCGGCAGCAATTCCGCGTCCGATGGCCTGTGCCATTTTGGATGTGCTTTCCCACATCGTGTCATAGATGATAACTGCAGAGGGCTTTGTCTCCTGATTGGACCATCGACGGTAAGCATCAATGATCTTACGCACACCCGAACGCCAAATCAAACCGTGATCGACCGCGAGCATCTCAGGCGTGCTTTCGAGGCTTTCGAGCTTAGCAAAAAATTTCCGGGCGGCACCGCAGGTCGGATTGAAAATGTTGACGAAGTATTTCGCAGACTGCCAGAACAGCTCACCATGATCGACCTCATCGTCGAACCGCTCAGATGTAGCCCAGTGTTGGCCGAATATGTCATTGCACATCAGAATCTTGTCCTCGAGGATATACGAGGCCATACTATCCGGCCAGTGGAGCATAGGTGTGCCCAAGAATTGTATGGTCTTCGATCCGATGTCGAGAGTATCCCCGTCCTTTACAATCTCGAACGGCCAGTCCTCACGATGGAAATGAGCCACGATAGCTTTCTGACCTTCCGCCGTGCAGATGAGTTTCTCCGGTTTGACCAGATCGAGAATCTCAGGCAGCGCGCCGGTGTGATCCATCTCGGAGTGATTTGATATGATGTAATCAATCTTCTCAGGCTCGATAATCCGGCGAATGTTCTGGATAAGGCTGCTCGACATACTCGCTTTCACAGTATCGAACAGCACATTCTTCTCACCTCTGAGAAGATATGCGTTATGTGAAGAGCCATTTTCGGTCGAATAGCCGTGAAAATCACGCAGATCCCAGTCGACCGCACCTACCCAATAGATATCTTTTTTCAACTCAACAGCTTGCATCAAAACACCTCAGATCTGTTGGCACATTTCGCTATTTTGTCAGTTGCAGACAAGTGAACATACTCCTTGGCTAGTCGGCACAAGAGTCAAAAGATGGCCATTCTGCCAATTTCGTCAAGTGATTTGTGATTGAAGATTACAATAGTGCAACAAGACGCTCTTTGGCCTTGAGTCTGATGTGTTTTGTATTATATTAATCTGGACTACTTCTAAACCGCGTCTTGCAAGATTAGAGGATATTTATGATGAAAAGCAGGAACCACACGCCGATCAGTTGCGCATCTGTATTCGTCACTCTCATTCTGAGTGTTCTGATATTCGATTCATCTCTGCAGGCGGTAAGTCTGCGCCCCGATGTCCTGGAACGGATGCGTGCCGATGGCACTCTCGACAAATATGTGCAGGATATGCAGAATGCGCGCTCCAAAGGCGTCTGGGGGCAAGGTGACAAGTCGTTCAAACTGTCCACCTCAGCAGATGCGACGCCCGACACGATGCGAATAGTGGTGATATTAGTCGATTTCTCTGACAATGTGTGGACATCCGGACCGGACGGCACACTCGACTATTTTGAAGATCTGATTTTCTCCGATGGGGTCCTTCCCAAGGGGAGCATGAAGGAATTCTACATAGAGAATTCATACGGTAATTTCGTGCTCGCGGGTGAAGTGTATGGGTGGTATCGCATGCCACAGACTTATGCCTATTATGTCGACGGTCAGCGAGGGTTTGGAACATATCCACAGAATGCCCAGAAACTGGCTGAGGATGCAGTCAATGTTGCAAATGGAGACATAGACTATTCGCTGTATGATAATGACGGCGACGGGTACGTTGAGGGTCTCATGCTTGTCCATGCCGGAGAAGGGTATGAGACATCCGGAAATCTAAACCAGATACACTCACATCGATGGTTCATGCACAATGCGCAGTCTCTGGACGGCGTGTTCCTGAACGGTTACGCCATCCAGCCCGAACAGACAAGCGGTGGCGACGGACTGATCGACATCGGCGTATTCTGCCACGAGTTCGGGCACGTTCTCGGATTGCCCGATCTCTACGATACCGATTATTCATCCGCCGGACTGGGTGACTGGACTCTGATGGCATCAGGCAGCTACAACGGCGGAAGCATGAACCCTGCGCACTTAGATGCTTGGTGTAAGAAAGAACTCGGGTGGATAACGCTGGAGAACATAACCGTCAATGAAATCGGCCACGAGTTTCCTCGTAGCGAAGAAACACCATATGCAGCACGAATTTGGATGAACGGCAGTGCTGGATCGCAGTATTTTCTTGTGGAGAACAGACAGAGAGTTCTTTTCGATGCAAACATTCCGGGCGAAGGCCTGCTGATCTATCACATAGACGAAACCCAGTCTGGAAATCAGAATGAGAATCACTATCTGGTTGCTCTCGAGCAGGCAGATGGTCTCTTTGAACTCGAGCACAATACCGGTCAGGGGAACAGCGGGGATCCATACCCCGGATCGACAGATGCACGAGAGTTCACCGATCTAACGACACCGAACAGCAGGGACTATCCCGGCGTTCCTACCGAGGTTGCCGTCTGGAGCATATCCGACTCTGACAGCCTCATGACAGCAAATCTTGATATCAACTATTCACGACCACTATACATCCTCGAATCTCACGACTTTGATGACACTGCGGGTGGGGATGGCGACGGCATTTCGGAGCTGGGAGAAACAATCGATTTCTATTTCTCAGTGTCGAACATCTGGGCAGAGGCTACGAATGTAACTGCTGATCTGGCGGTAAATGACCCACGCATCATCTTCACGGTGCCTTCAATCAATCTCGGTACTATCTCATCAGGTGGGAATGCCAACAACAATGCATCTCCATTGCAGTTTCAGGTTCCGAGCGATATGGACACGCTCCAGCTGGAATTCTATCTGACGATCACACAAGATGGCGCGGTTGACACAACTCTTTTCACATTCGAACACAATGTCGGCGGCGTGGCAGTATTGATTGTCGATGATGATCGATCAGACATTGCATATTACGAGCACTATTTGACTGATGTACTCGACAGTTTGGCTTTGACTTATGACGTCTGGGACAAAAAAACCAAAGGCAGTCCGGGAGTCGACCAGGAAATTTACCCGACTGTCATGTGGCTGACCGGGGATCACCGGGACACGACGCTGGTTCCGGATGACAGAACATTCATCAAGAATTACCTCGATGCTGGTGGGCACAAACTTTTCATAACGGGGCAGGATATCGCGCAGCATCTATCATCAACCGACCCTGACATGCTCAGCGATTACTTCCATTGTTCTTACGGTGGAAGTCTGGTAGCTCAGTACATGGTGCGAGGAGCAGCCGGCTCCTATATCGGTCGGACTGATTCACTGATCATCACCGGCACCGATGACGGCGCGGCAAATCAAGCCTCGGCAGACTGGCTCATACCTGCGGATGCTACCGAAATATGCTTCCGATATCTCGATGGCAGCGCTGCGGCACTCGAGATCAGCGAGCAGGATTATCGCGCAGTCTTTTTCGGGTTTGGATTCGAGGCTGTGAACAGCACATACACAGGCTACAATTTTGAATCTCGTCTGACAGTAATGCGACGCATACTCAAGTTCTTTGACCTGGCAGATGAATTCATCTGCGGCGATGCCAATAACAGTGGTGAAGTGGATATCGATGACGCTATCTACTTGATAGCCTACTCTTATCTCTCAGGTCCGGCTCCAATTCCTGTTGAGTCGGGTGATCTAAACTGCGACGGCAAGATCAACCTGCTCGATATTGTCGGCCTCGTGAACTATCTGTTCCGAGGCGGACCAGTACCATGCTCAAGCTGCCCATGAGATAAGAGAGAAAGGGCAGGTTTCCCCGAAACCTGCCACAGCCTGCAGGTCAACATCCCAGCCTGCTCAAGCAAAGCGCAAAGCAGGTCCGAACACACGTGAGGAAATCCTGACAATGGCAATTGTCTTATTCGCGAATGATTCCCTGAGCAGTAGGATCTGCGGATTAGCAGCTGAATCGATCGTTAGGAAATGTCGCTGGCGTGTTCATATAGGTGCGAGATCAGCCCTGACCTTATGCGGAATTTAGTGCCGTGATTATGCCCCGTTCTGGCATCGAAATCAACAAGAAGCTCACCTTGTTCGATGGCGTTCAGAAACGAGTCGAACGAAAAGGATTCCAACATCTTTATCGTCTCATAAAGAAAAAGCTCGTCTCCCGATTCCTGCCTGCGCTTCGAGGCTGTGTCGTAATCATCGCCATATTTGTTCGGAGGGTTGGATTCGGACGTTGTTTTCGTTAGTGACCGTGGTTTGTGTTCAAATCGTCATTGAATAGG